>JAIDEM010000173.1 GCA_029054825.1 Prevotella sp.
CCAATAAGCTGCTGATTATCTTTTATTGAGCCTGGAACGCCCGATTGTGCACCAAGCATGACTTTATTGCCAATAGTGATATGCCCGGACACACCGACCTGACCTCCAAACATACACCATTCACCGACTTTGGTAGAGCCAGCCACACCGACTTGACTTGACATGACTGTATTTGCTCCGATATCTGTGTTATGGGCTATCTGCACAAGATTGTCAAGCTTGACACCTTTGCGTATAAATGTTGAGCCCATAGTGGAACGGTCAACACAGGTATTTGCACCAATTTCCACATCATCCTCAATAGTTACGATACCTATCTGCGGAATCTTGTCATATCCATTCTCTGATGGAGCGAATCCAAAACCGTCTGCACCTATTACACATCCCGCATGCAAGATGCAACGCTTACCGACCTTGCATCCATGATACACAACAGCATTACTGTAAATCTCGGTATCGTCACCTATGACAGCACCTTCGCCTATTGTTACATGCGGATGAAGTACACAACCGTTTCCGACTGTCACATTAGATCCTATTGCAACAAAAGGGCCGATATAACAGTCCTCGCCAATTTTAGCTGTAGAATCGATGAATGCAAGAGAGTCTATACCTTTCTTCTTAGGTTTCATAGATTCGTAAAGCTGGAGCAACCGTGCCACAGCTTCATAGGCGCTCTTAACACGTATAAGCGTACTTTTGACCTCATTCTCAAGTTTCAGGCTCTCATCAACAAGTACAATCGAAGCCTCGGTCTCGTAAATGTAGTGTGTATATTTTGAATTTGACAGAAATGATATAGCTCCAGGCTTGCCTTCTTCTATTTTGGCAAATGTGTTGACAGTGGCATTCTCGTCACCTTCAACACGCCCTTGGATAAACTCTGCTATTTGTTTTGCTGTGAATTCCATATCTGAACTTATAATTTTTGCAAAAATACAAAAAGTTTTTGTATCTACAAAGAAATTGATAAGGTTTTCGGCGTTTTACGGTGTTAATTGGCCTATAGCCTATGAAAGGACAGATAATATTTAGGTTTTTGGCAACATGGCAATGCCGCATTAAGAAGGTCTGAAACTTCACAGATATCCTGCACACATCCATTTTTCAGAAGGACCTTTATACTTTCTCCTCCTATATCATACATATCTTTCTTAATGGCATCTACACTGTACAAGAATCTTGTGTCCTCGAATGTGATACCGCAATGTTCGGCCAGTTCATGACGCACCTCAGATATACGCTTTTCCGAAACAGGTTCATCATAAATCTCTACCTTAAACTGCTTACGGTTCACAAGGGCATTTGACAACATTGCGAGTATCTTGTCGTCATGTCTCGTCCATACCTTTACTGCGGACCAGATGTCATTGTCATCAAGCATGGCATAATTATAAAATGCCTGTGAATCACTTTCAAAAACATCCTTGTCGACATCATTGTATATAAAATATCCAAGATGGGGTGAACAAAACAATTCCACTCCATTATGAGCCAAGTATTTGGCACGCATAAGCAAGTTCACAAGAACCTTCTCGCAGGCGACAACTGTTTTATGTAGATACACCTGCCAATACATCGAACGGCGTGAAGTAAGATAATTCTCAATGGAGTAGGCACCTTTCTCATCTATGACAATTTCATCGTCCACAACATTAAGCATGTCTAATATGCGGGCTCCTCCGACAACACCTTCCTGCACTCCTGTAAAGAAAGAGTCACGGCTAAGATAATCAAGACGATCCATGTCCAGCTGTGAAGATACCAGCTGATGCAGAAAATGCTTCGGATATTCATCCTTGAAGATTGAAAGGGCAAGATTCAGCTGACCTCCCAAATCATGATTTATTTTATCCATCATCTTCAGGGAAATATCTTCATGACATATACCGGAAATAAGCGTATTCTCCAAAACATGTGAGAAGGGACCATGACCAATGTCATGCATAAGGATAGCTGCTTCAACGGCTTCTGCCTCTGAGTCAAATATGAACATCCCTTTCTGCGTAAGAGAGAGTATGGCTTCGCTTGTAAGGTAATATGCACCGATAGAGTGCTGGAATCTTGTATGCTGTGCTCCAGGATATACAAAACTGGACATCCCCAGTTGCTTGATACGTGTAAGCCGTTGCATCAGAGGATGCTGTATAATTTGGAGAAGCAGTCCCTTCGGTATCTTTATAAACCCATGGACAGGGTCATTGATTATCTTCATTCATCAAGAATTGATAATTTGTGATTACAGCAATGCCGCCATTTGCTCTTGCAGTTCCTTTGCTTTCTGCCCTGCAATATCTGCAAAATCCATACCATTAGAAGCATAAATAATGCCACGTGAGGAGTTTACAAGAAGGCCACAGTCCTTAACCATGCCATATTTGCATACATCTTCAAGTGATCCGCCCTGTGCACCGACACCAGGCACAAGGAGAAATGCATTAGGTGCAACCTTGCGGATATCCTTGAACATCTCACCGCGTGTTGCGCCTACAACATACATCATATTCTCATCGTTGCCCCATTGCTGTGATTTCCTGATGACTTTCTCAAACAGACGCTCACCTTCAACATCCTCTGTCAACTGGAAATCAAACGAGCCCTTGTTCGATGTCAACGCGAGCAGAATCACCCATTTCCCGTCATATCCATCAAGGAAAGGTGTCACGGAATCCTCACCCATATACGGGGCGACTGTCAAGGCATCGACATCATATTCTCCGAAGAAGGTTCTCGCATACATTTTGGATGTATTGCCTATATCCCCACGTTTTGCGTCGGCAATGACAAACTGCTCTGGATAATTGTCCTTCAGATATTGTACGGTCTTCTCAAATGCCATAATACCTTTTGTGCCAAATGCTTCATAGAATGCAAGATTTGGCTTATATGCAACACAATATGGAGATGTAGCGTCTATTATTGCTTTATTGAAAGCGAATATCGGATCATCTTCTTTCAGCAGATGCTCCGGAATCTTTTTCAGATCCACATCAAGCCCCACACAAAGAAAACTTTTCTTTTTTGTAATCTGTGCTATCAGTTCTTCTCTTGTCATTTATGTATTTTTATATAAGTAAGTCTATCTATTCATTACAATTCCGCCTCTTTCATGCGTTCAGCATTCTCGGCAACAGTCAATGCGTCTATCATATCCTGTATATTACCACCAAGGAATCCCTGAAGATCGTGTGTGGTATAGCCAATGCGGTGGTCTGTCACGCGTCCCTGCGGGAAATTATAGGTGCGTATCTTTGCTGAGCGGTCGCCTGTTGAGACAAGTGACTTGCGACGTGATGCTATGTCATCCAGATACTTCTGATGCTCCTTATCATATATATATGTACGCAAGCGTGCCAGTGCACGTTCCTTGTTTTTCGGCTGGTCACGCGTCTCAGTACATTCTATAAGGATTTCCTCGGTCTCTCCCGTGTTTGGATTCTTCCACATATAACGTGCACGTACACCTGACTCCACCTTATTGACATTCTGACCGCCAGCACCAGAGGAGCGGAAAGTGTCCCATTTTATCTCACCTTCGTTTATCTGGACATCAAAAGCCTCCGCTTCCGGCAATACAGCCACTGTTGCAGCGGAAGTCTGCATACGTCCGTTAGACTCCGTTACAGGGACACGCTGCACACGGTGTACGCCTGATTCATATTTCATTACACCATAGACGTTCTCGCCACTGACGGCAAAGTCTATCTCCTTATATCCGCCTACAGCCCCCTCTGACATGTCCGTCACACTGACAGACCATCCTTTTGACTCGCAAAAGGCCTTGTACATCTTGAACAGGTCTCCGGCAAACAGACAAGCCTCGTCACCGCCTGTTCCCGCGCGAATCTCCATCTCGATATTCTTGGCATCCTCCGGGTCTTTCGGGACAAGAGCTATCTTTATCTCCTCTTCCAGTCGAGGCTGTTCCGCCTCGTTCTCTGCCAACTGCTCACGTGCCATTTCCTTCATATCAGGGTCGGATTCGTTCATAAGAATATCCTTTGCCTCCGCTATGCCTTCAATACACTCGACATATTTCTTGCGGAGCTTCATGATATCCTCAAGGTCCTTGTATTCACGTGTCAGTTTCACGTAACGCTGCTGATCGGATATGACTGCAGGGTCGGTAATCAATGTCGAGACTTCCTCGTACCGAGCTTCCAATCCATCCAGCTTCTGCAATATGCTATTGTTTTCTGCCATCATTATTGTCAATTAGTATTCAAACGTGCCGTATTCAGACTTGATTGTCAATGATTTTTTACCTTCCTCGATACGGCCGACTACCTGTGCGTCAATATTAAACGACTTGCTGATCGCCATGACCTGCTCTGCCGCCTCAGGACGGACGTAAATCTCCATACGGTGTCCCATATTGAAGACCTGGTACATCTCTTTCCAGTCTGTACCGCTCTCATCATGAATCATCTTGAACAGCGGCGGCACAGGGAACATGTTATCTTTTATGACACGGCAGTCGTCACTCACGAAATGCAGCACCTTCGTCTGCGCTCCACCCGTGCAGTGTACCATACCATGAATCTCAGGACGCAACTCGTCAAGTATCTTCTTTATCACAGGTGCATAGGTACGTGTAGGCGATAGTACAAGCTGGCCAGCATCAACGCCGAGTCCTTCCATAACATCAGTAAGTCTTTTCGTGCCAGAATATACGAGTTCGTCAGGCACCTTCTGATCATACGACTCCGGATATCTCTCTGCAAGATACTTTGAAAATACGTCATGGCGTGCAGAAGTGAGACCATTAGAACCCATACCTCCGTTATATTGCTTCTCGTATGTCGCTTGGCCGCACGATGACAGGCCGACAATGACATCACCAGGACGTATGTTCTTATTGTCTATGACATCGCAACGCTTCATCCTGCAAGTGACAGTAGAGTCCACGATAATGGTACGTACGAGGTCGCCCACGTCTGCCGTCTCACCGCCGGTAGGGTAGATGCCGACACCCATCTCACGCATTTCGGAAAGAAGCTCGTCAGTGCCGTTGATGACTGCCGATATGACCTCTCCGGGAATGAGCATCTTGTTTCTTCCAATGGTGGATGAGACAAGTATGTTGTCTACCGCACCAACACAAAGGAGGTCATCGGTATTCATCACGATAGCGTCCTGTGCAATCCCCTTCCAGACATTTATATCGCCAGTTTCCTTCCAGTACATATACGCCAGTGACGACTTGGTGCCGGCACCGTCAGCGTGCATGATATTGCAATATTCCGGGTCGCCGCCCAGGATATCAGGAATTATCTTGCAGAAAGCCTGCGGAAAGATACCTTTGTCTATATTCTTTATCGCGTTGTGGACATCTTCCTTTGCGGCGCTCACACCACGCATCATATAACGATTATTGCTCATTGTTTTTATATAAGGGTCTTTTATGAAAATGCGTTCTTTATATTACCTGGCTGAAATACGGAAAACGGAAAGACATGCCCTGCATATACATACAAGCCTGTGTCCTTCCTTTTTTGTCTATTCGTTCCAAAACTCCCACGAAGCGTATGCCTGGAGCAGGAGCATCTCCAGTCCGTTTTTTGTCACGGCACCGTTCTGTCTTCCTTTCTTCATGAAGAGAGTCTCATCGGGATTATATATAAGGTCATAAAGCAGAGTATGGCTGTCCATTGCCTCGTAAGGCAATTGCGGACACTCTTCTGTGTCGGGATACATACCTACAGGAGTACAGTTGACGATGACGTTGTATTCCTTGACGATGTCCGCCGTGACTTTCTCATATTGGATAGTGTCAGGACGTTCATAGCGGCTCACTTTTACAGTCTCAAGCCCGAGTTTGCCAAGACCATACTCTACAGCTTTAGACGCACCGCCTGTACCCAGTATAAGGGCTTTCTTGTGATGCTTTTCCAAAAGAGGCTCTATGGAACGTGTGAATCCGATGACATCACTGTTGTATCCCTTCATGTGCACTCTGCCATTGTCATGCGAGATGCGCACGACATTGACAGCGCCTATTGCACGGGCTTCATCGCTAAGCTCGTCAAGATAATGCATTATCTTCTGCTTGTACGGTATGGTCACATTCAGACCGCGAAGCTCTGGATTGGAGGCCAGGACTTCTATGACCGCCTCTATCTGCGGAAGGTCAAACATCTCGTAGACTGCATCGATATTCTCGTTGTGGAACTTTTCATTGAAAAATCCTGGGGAGAAAGAGTGGCCGAGAGGATGCCCTATAATCCCGTATTTGTCCATTGTTTTGGTTGTAGGTTGTGGGTTGTAGGTTATACGGTTTAAGCAGTTGTACGGTCTTGTGGTTTTCGGCCACAGTAGGAGCAATCTCCGAATAACCGTCAAACCGCCTGACCGTACAACAGTCTTTATGCCTTACGTGACGCGAGATATGTGGAGACGTTCTGCTCTATACGCGCATTGATGTCCCCTACATCCTGTGTCTTGTCAAATTTCTCTCCTGTAATGCTTTCGTAGAGCTCTATGTAGCGCTCCGAGACGCTTTCTGCATACTTATCGGTTATCTCCGGCATGGTCTGTCCAGGCTCGTTCATGAAGTCATGCTCGATAAGCCACTGACGTACAAACTCCTTTGAGAGCTGCTTCTGCGGCTCACCTTTTTCAAACTTCTCCTCATAACCCTCAGCATAGAAATAGCGTGAAGAGTCCGGTGTATGGATTTCGTCAATAAGATAGACCTTGCCGTCGCGCTTTCCAAACTCGTATTTCGTGTCAACGAGTATGAGGCCTCGCTTTGCCGCAATCTCTTGACCGCGTGCAAAGAGCTTGCGGGTGTAGTCCTCCATCACCGCATAATCCTCTGCAGACACGATACCCTGGGCTATAATCTCTTCTTTCGAGATGTTGAGGTCGTGACCTTCGTCGGCCTTTGTGGTAGGAGTGATTATCGGCTCTGGGAAGCGCTCGTTCTCACGCATTCCCTCAGGCAGTCTTACACCGCAGATCTCACGGCATCCCTTTTGGTAGTCGCGCCATGCCGAACCGGTAAGTATGCCGCGGATAATCATCTCCACACGGAAGCCCTCACATTTCAGTCCGACAGTGACCTGAGGATCTGGCGTGGCAAGTTTCCAGTTAGGGCAGATGTCGCTCGTTGCGTCAAGGAATTTCGCGGCAATCTGGTTCAGCACCTGTCCCTTGAAAGGGATGCCTTTCGGCAGTATGACATCAAAGGCCGAGATACGGTCTGTAGCGACCATCACCATGAGATCGTCGTCAATGTTGTACACATCGCGCACTTTTCCATGATACACACTTTTCTGTCCAGCAAACTGGAAATCTGTCTTAGTCAATGCTTTCATTGTCGTATTTGTTAAATGCGTTTACTATTCTTGTGACAAGCTTGTGGCGCACGATGTCGCCTTGGTCAAGGTGTATGACGGATATGCCCTCAACCCCTTGCAGTATCTTCAGTGCCTCTCCAAGTCCCGAACGGGTATTTCTCGGCAAGTCTATCTGTGTAAGATCACCCGTGACAATCATCTTCGTGTTCCATCCCATACGGGTGAGGAACATCTTTATCTGTGCCGTTGTGGTATTCTGCGCCTCGTCAAGGATCACCACGGCGTCGTTCAGAGTCCTGCCTCGCATGAATGCCAACGGAGCTATCTGTATGATGCGCTTCTCCATCATATCCTGCAGCTTCGCCGCGGGTATCATATCCTCAAGGGCGTCATACAGAGGTTGCAAGTACGGATCTATTTTATCCTTCATGTCGCCAGGGAGGAATCCGAGTTTCTCTCCTGCCTCCACAGCCGGACGCGAGAGTATCAGACGCTTTACTTGCTTCTCCTTCAAGGCCTTCACGGCAAGGGCTATGGACAGGTAGGTCTTGCCTGTGCCAGCCGGCCCGACGGCAAAAGTCATGTCGTCCTTACCGAAAGCATCGATAAGCCTTTGCTGGTTGGCAGAGCGGCTCTTTATAGGCCGTCCCGATATGCTATAGCATACGACGCCCTTCACGGCATCTGCCTTCGTCTGTCTTCCCTTTACGATGTCTATTATATCCTCCTCGGTGATAGAGTTGAACTTTATCAGATGTCTGCGCATCGTCTCGACATTCTCCTCAAACTGGATCATCTCTTCTTCGTCTCCAAGTATACGGATGACATCGCCACGGGCATTGATGCGCAGTTTCGGGAACAGGGACTTCAGCATCTGCAGATGTGCATTGTCCACCCCGTAAAACATGACCGGGTCAACATCCTCTATTATGATATGTTTCTCTATCAACCTTTATTAAATCTTAAAAATTCCCTGCAAAGTTACAAAAAAGTTCACAATCTTCAATCTTTTTCCTTAACTTTGTGCTCCGAATAAATAAACTTTAAGAATGAAAGTATCAAAATCCGTATATTTGCAGGTATTTGGTATTGTGGTCATTATACTTGCACTGCTGCGGTGTGCATGTCCCGAGTTGGCAATGACAAGGACTGAGTGCGCCCATCTTGACTCCTTGGCGACGGCTTGCAACTCAAGCGACATGGTCGATATCGACACGATAACTACGCGTGATATCATAGGCAAGGCCACCGACGGGCTGCAGGCTTCTCATGCTTCTGCAAAGAATTTTCCTACGGACAAGGATTTTACGCCTCACCGCATATACTCCGTACCACGATTCAAGGACTGCTTTCCTGACAGCCAAGCCGTGCATCTGGACGCAGCGCAGAGATGGGGCGTAAAGCCGGTCGCCAACCGCCTCGATGCAGAGAAAAGAATGTCGGAACTGGTATATATCGGTGCGAACCCCTATTTCTATGTCGAGAACCTGAAAAACAGCATCCCTTATCTCGTGCCACGTGCATCAACGCTCCTGAACGACATAGGCAGGGCATACTACGACTCGCTGTATGTCAAAGGCGTGCCGTTCCACAAGATTCTCGTCACGAGCGTCCTGCGCACCCGTGAGGATGTATCGAGACTGCAAAGGCGCAACGGCAATGCTACAGACAACTCATGCCACCTTTACGGTACGACGTTCGATATAGCGCAAAACCGCTACAAGACGGTCTACGACCCTCGCAAGGGACCTCGTCGCGAAGTGCAGAACGACACGCTGAAATGGATATTGTCTGAGGTCTTGCGTGACTTCCGCGAGGCTGGAAGATGCTATATAAAGTATGAGGTAAAACAGGGCTGTTTCCATATCACGGTGAAATAGTTGGCACACACTGCACGGGTGTACCAAATTTGCTTAATGTTCAATAAATATTGTATATTGGGAGCGGAAAATTTTCAGTAAAGCAGAAAATCACTACCTTTGCAGGGAGAAAACTGCATCCCGGCATGAGGCAGAGCCGCAGAGTGAAGGCTGCCCATCCAGTATTTGCAGTGTCTTTTCAACAAAAACCAACACATAAAACACGAAGAGACTATGAAGAAGACTATCATGACACTCGTCATTGCAATGACGACACTCGCGGCTGGAGCACAGACTCCATTAAACAAAACAGTGCGTTTTCAGAAAGATTCCGTGAACATCAGCGAGTCACAGGAACTCACCATAGCCAATATCGCGGAATATCTGGGCAACAATCCCGGCAAGACTATCATCATAGGAGGGTACACAAGCGCGGAGACTCCCGCCTCGCGTGTCAATGCCATCTGCGAGGAGAGGGCCGCCAATGTCAAGAAATATCTTGAAGAAAGACACCATATCCCTGCTGAACGCCTTGTCGCCGTAGGAGTAGGGGTGAGCACAAGATATGACACACCAGAGTTCAACGAGTATGTCTCGTTCTATAAATAGGCTGGGCGGTGATACGGTTGAACGGTCTGATGGTGATACGGTCATAGTTCTTGAGTCATCGGTATTAACTAAACGACCTACCAACTAAACTACTAAACAGCGTACATTGCCAGCCTCATATCAAAAGGTGACGGTCTGCCTTGCATAGGGTGACCCTTTATATGCCAGAAGGTGACCCTTTACCACGCAAAAGGTCACCCTCCACAAGCAGAAACACCACAATAAGGCAGTCAACTGATACACAGATAATTACAAAGCACCCCAAAAGGGGTATTTATTATAATACTTAAATCGGACAACATCATGAAAGTAGGAGACAGAATACCAGAGGTGCTCGGAAGAGACCAGAACGGCAACGAGATCAAGAGCAGCGACTATCGTGGAAAGAAGATAGTGCTTTACAGTTACCCCAAGGCCAATACGAGCGGATGTACAGCAGAGGCATGCTCCCTGCAGGCACACAAAGCCGAGCTGGAGGCCGCAGGATATGCCATTATTGGTGTGAGCAAGGACAAGGAGACAGCGCAGAAGAAGTTTGCAGAGACACAGGGATTGGACTTTCCCCTCATTGCCGACACCGAAACCACACTCCTGCAAGCTCTCGGTTGCTGGGGAGAGAAAGTGGCGTGCGGAAGGCGCACTATAGGGACACTGCGCACCACTTATCTTGTAAATGAAGAGGGTATCATAGAGAAGATTTTCTCCCCGAAAGAGATAAAGACGAAAATCCATGCGGAGCAGATACTTGACTATATCGGCAATGAATGATTCACAATCCCGTGACGGCATCGTCCCACAGCGAGACATCACAGCGAGATGATGCTGTCACGGTAATCACGCAACTCCTGCTCACTCAGTGAGGATCTGACAGAAGACAATGTATCCAGAATCGTTTGGCGGTCGGTAGGAATATAACCTGTAAACGGCACAGGGTTGCTTACAGTACGGCCGAGTATATGTGTACGGCATTGCAGATTGCGGACGAGACACATTATCTCGTCTATTCGTTCATGCTCTGACGCTTCCTTGAAGAGACCGTCCTGAACTTCTTTATACAACTTGCTCTCAGGAAAGAGAGTGAGCGAAAGTATACCAATACTTACAGGCGACAGCTTGCTGAAAAGTTCTGCAGAACGCATAGCATTACGCTTGCCGTTGCCTGCGCCAGCCAAGCCTGCGAGATAGAACAGGTTATAATGGATACCAGCCTCATCAAGTTTATGCAACTGTGTCAGGATGTCCTCTGCAACATACCCTTTATTCACTCGCGTCAGTGTATCACTGTCTCCACTTTCCACGCCGATGGTGATATAGTCATATCCTAACTGATGCAACAGCCTCAGATTATCAACTGACTTGTCTGCTATATCAGTCACACGGGCAAAACAGCCGATGGTCGGCTGGCCTTCACTTATGTATCTGCGTATAAGCTGTGCTATATCGGCAAGTTTGTCGGTCGTGAGCACAAAAGGATTAGCTCCTGTCAAAAATATACGTCGGGTACGTGGCTGGAATCTCTGTATAATACGCAGGTCACTTTCTATCTCGCTTACAGGAGACATTCTGAAACGTTGCTGACCATACAGTGTGCAGAATTTACATCTATGCCATGTACATCCTGCTGTCACCTGTAGCAGTTGTGCCGACGATTCGTATGGCGGCCGCCATACAGATCCGTTGAAATGTAATGTCGGAATCATTGTGCAGTGTTTTTGGGGTTTTAAAATCAGCAGACTGAAAAATCCATCCTCATTGATTCCATAAAGGATATATGATTCATCTTTCTACCATTTTTACTTTATTCGACTGCAAAGGTAGCATAACGGGCACATCCGGGAAAGAAATTTCTGGTATATTCCCCTTACATTGTTGTTAGTATTATCCTGCCGAAGTGTTTTTTTCATGTAATTTTGCAAAAAAACAAATGCCGGCAAAGAACCGGCAAACCGACACACAGATGAATAAGAAACTTGATTACAGATATTGCAAGGCGGCACCTGTCCTTGAATGGATGAGCCATAAATGGGCTTTGGTTATATTGCTATGTATAGAAGATGCAAGCAAACAATCTTCTGATCACAAAGAAAATAATTGCCATGGGACACGTTTCGGAGATTTATTTAGAGAAATCCCTGGCATTTCAGAGAAGATGCTTGCCTCCACACTTGACTATCTTGAGTCCGAAGGACTTGCCTCACGCAACAAACACGATACGTTTCCGCCATGCGTGGAATATACTGTCACTCCATTGGGGAAAAGTTTCCTAAGGGAGATTGACTATATAATAGAATGGGGGCATCTCCATTTTGAAGAGATAAACAAAGCAAGAAATAGTCAATGACAGACTGAGAAGAGATAATAATGTCAGCAGTTTGCAAGACTTACAGTCTGTGTTGCAAAATACTGACATTATTATCTCAAAATGCATATATCAATTTACAAAAATATCAAGTGTGACATTAGCCCTCCCATGTATACAATACATTTTATATTCAGCACGGCAAAATATAAATAGGGACAGTCTCCTACATAGCATTCACTTTTCCTTTATCCATCCGAGATACCCTGTCTCGAGTTCCACGACATCATATCCATGCTCCGCGAGGATGGTGGCGGCTTTCTTGCTTCGTCTGCCACTGCGGCAGTAGACGGCAATGGTCTTATCTTCAGGCAGTGAGGCTAAGGCCGCTGTCTCAAAATCATCACAGAGCACATCAATATTCCTTGCGTCCCCGATGTGTCCCTCGGCGTACTCCTTTGGCGTGCGCACATCGAGCAGCACTGTGGCAGTGTCGGCTATCACAGCACGGAACTTTTCCGTTCCGACACTCTTGAACTTGTCTGTTTGGGCATTACACCCTAACATGCTGCTTATAAAGGCTATCAGTCCCATGAATATTTTGGTCGTTTGGTTAATAGTTTCGTTTGACATTTTTGCGGTTATACGGTTGGGTGGGTTGATGGTTGTAGTAATCTCTGTAAAACCAGATGCCTCTAACCATGCAACCACCATTACTTTATCTCGTTGATGTCTCGCTCTACATTATGGCGTATCTTTTCAAGATAGCGGTGCATAGCGTCAGCGTCTTTATTATCAATGATGGCAAGGAGTTCTTTCAGTTCGGTGCGTATCTTCGCCACGTTGTCATGTGTATATGGATTGAAAAGGACTTCCTGCAGCAGGTAGTCGTCCTCATTGAGCACTCCCTTGGCTATGCGCATGTGGCGCTTGAATGTAGTGCCCGGGGCATCCTGATGTTCCATTACAGCAGAGAAGACAAAGGTCGACACGAATGGGATGCTCAGCGAATATGCCATAGTGCGGTCGTGCTCCTCGAAGGTGTACTCGTAGATATTGAGGCCGAGGCGTGAATAGAGGTCCTTGAAGAAGCAGCGTCCCATGTAATCGCCTTCATTGATGATTATGGCATTCTCTTCGGAGAGTTGCTGGAGGTTGGCGAATGTCGGTCCGAACATCGGATGAGTGGATACATAACGGTGTCCAGTCTGCCTGTAATAGTCATGGAGTCCTGTCTTTACGGAACTGATATCAGAGATAATGCAGCCCGCGGGGATATAAGGCAGTATCTCGTCAAATGCCGGTATGGTGTATTTCACAGTAACGGCATTGATGACCAGTTCAGGCTCAAAGGTCTTGATTTCCTCCAGCGTCGAGAAGCGTTGGCAGTTGTAAGTGAAGCGCAGGCGCTTGAGGTCTTTCTCAAACGCAGCCACTTCATGGTCGAAGCTTAGCAGGTCAATGAAGAAGCTCCCCATCTTTCCTGCACCCAATACAAGTATCTTCATATTATGTCGCCGATTATTTTCCTACTATTTCAAGTTGTTGACGTACAGACTCTTCATGGATATGCTCGAAGATCTGCTTTACAAAGTCAGGCGCCATACCGCAGAGTGCGCCCTGTGCTCCGCGCTTGTTGAGAATCTCGTTGTAGCGCCCCGTCTGGAGAACTGTCATGTTGTGTTCTTTCTTATACTGTCCAATCTCGCGACAGATACGCATACGTTTTGAGAGGAGATCCATCAGCTGGTTGTCTATGACGTCTATCTCATGACGCAGTTTCTGTATGCCTTCTGTCGTCCAAGCTGAGTCACGGACAATAAGGAGCGAGAGTATGTAGTCCAAGACATCGGGAGTGACCTGCTGCTTGGCGTCGGACCAAGCTTTATCAGGATTGCAGTGAGCCTCGACCATAAGTCCGTCTACGCCGAGATCAAGAGCCTGCTGGCACAGCGGAGCTATAAGTTCGCGCTTTCCACCCATATGGGAAGGGTCGCAAATGATAGGCAATTCTGGGATGCGTCGGCGTAGCTCGATAGGTATCTGCCACATCGGCTGGTTGCGGTAGATAGTCTTGTCGAAAGAAGAGAAGCCGCGATGGATTACTGCCAGCTTCTCAAGGCCAGCGGCATTCAGTCTCTCAAGGGCTCCTATCCATAGTTCAAGATCAGGATTGACAGGGTTCTTGACGAATACAGGAATATCAAGCCCTTTCATTGAGTCTGCAAGGGCCTGCATGGCAAACGGATTGGCTGACGTGCGTGCTCCTATCCATAGGATGTCTATGCCGTACTTCATGGCCAGTTCTACATGTTCCGGCGTAGCAACTTCCGTGCCTATGCACATGCCTGTGGTATCCTTCACTTGCTTCATCCATTGTAGAGCCGGTTCTCCATGGCCTTCAAAGCCTCCTGGTTTAGTACGTGGCTTCCATACTCCGGCACGGAACATGTGACAGCCTTTGGCTGCGAGCTCCGTCGCAGTGGACATCACCTGCTCTTCTGTCTCTGCCGAGCAAGGGCCTGCTATTACAAACGGGCGTTTCTGATCACTTGGTAAATTGAGTGGTTTAAGGTTGAGTTCCATTCTTATATCTGTTTTTCGTTATTTCTTTATTCATGGGCTTCATCGGCAAAACGGATGCAGTGAATCTCACCTACACTACATTATTGCCTTGATACGATCGAGTGCCTCCTGCATTTTCTCATCCTTGGCACAGAGCGATATACGTATATAACGCTCGCCGTTTGAACCGAAGATAAAGCCTGGGGTGATGAATACCCGCGCTTCGTGGAGCACACGCTCGGTGAGTTCCTCACAGTCTTTATAGGAATCTGGTATCCTGCCCCAGAGGAACATTCCAACCTGTGTGGGGTCGAAAGTGCATCCCAAAGCCGTCATGATCTCTTCCGCTATGACACGGCGGCGCTTGTATATCGTATAGTTGGCCTCATGATGCCACTCGTCTGTATTCGCATATGCCTCTGCCGCTGCAAGCTGCAGTCCGCGGAATGTACCGGAATCGATATTTGACTTCACTTTCAGAATCCATGATATGAACTCTTTATTTGATGCGCAAAGACCAACACGCCAGCCGGGCATATTGTGGCTTTTGGACATCGAGTTAAGCTCGATGCAACAGTCCTTGGCACCCTTGACCTGAAGGAGTGACATGGGATTGTCATTGATTATGAAAGAGTAGGGGTTGTCGTTTACTACGACTATGTCGTGTTTCCTTGCAAAATCAACGAGGCGCTCATAGGTCTCCATCTGGGCATTGCCGCCTGTAGGCATGTTGGGATAGTTTGTCCACATGAGTTTTACATGCGAAAGATCCATGCTTTCAAGCTGTTCCCAGTCAGGCTGCCAGCCATTATCCTCACAGAGATTATAATTGACTATATTCTGCCCGAGGAGCTTGGAGAGCGATGTATATGTCGGATACCCCGGATTGGGTACAAGAACCTCGTCACCTGGATTGCAGAATGCGAGTGTTATATGCAGTATGCCCTCCTTGGAACCGATAAGAGGCTGTATTTCCATCTGCCAGTCAAGGTCGACATCAAACCATCTTTTGTAATACCCCGCCATAGCCTTCCTGAGTTCTGGCGTTCCTACCGTCGGCTGATAGCCGTGTGCTGAAGGGTCCTGTGCGACATCACAGAGCCTAGTGACGGTATTTTCTGACGGCGGCATGTCAGGTGAACCGATGGCAAGGGATATTATATTCTTTCCATCAGCATTGAGTTTTGCCACTTCTTTCAGCTTCCTGCTGAAATAGTATTCTTGGACTGAGTTGAGTCTGTCTGCTGGCTTTATCATAGCGGTCTTAGTATTTTTATACGGCTTTGTATTCGCCAAGGATTT
>JAIDEM010000174.1 GCA_029054825.1 Prevotella sp.
CGCTGAAGACGATAGTGCGGAGCAACCCGGGCCTGCTGCTCCTTCACGACGGAAAGGTCGTAGGCAAATGGAGCCACAACATGCTTCCGTCGCTTGACAGGCTCGAGAGGATGACAAGGCAGTAAAAGAATCAGATATAAGATAGAAAAGATTATAGTTTAACACAAAAACAGAAAAGAAAATGGCAAAGAAAATTGTAGCGGGCAACTGGAAGATGAACAAGAATCTTCAGGAAGGCGTTGCTCTTGCAAAAGAACTTACAGAGGTCGTGAAGAATCCTAACTGCGGAGTAATCATCTGCACTCCTTTCATCCACCTTGCAAGTGTGGCAGAGATTGTCAAGGGAACAGCCATAGAGCTCGGTGCGGAGAACTGTGCCGACAAGGCGTCAGGCGCATATACAGGCGAGGTTTCTGCAGAGATGGTC
The DNA here is from genome assembly GCA_029054825.1 of Prevotella sp. Classification (GTDB taxonomy): domain Bacteria; phylum Bacteroidota; class Bacteroidia; order Bacteroidales; family Bacteroidaceae; genus Prevotella. The sequence continues at coordinate 428 of JAIDEM010000174.1, forward strand.
AAGTCTACAGGTGCAGAGTATGTTATCCTCGGCCACTCTGAGCGTCGCGAATACTACAACGAGACACCGGAAATCCTCAAGGAGAAGGTAGAGCTTGCTCTTGCCAACGGACTGAAAGTGATATTCTGCATCGGCGAGTCTCTCGCTGAGCGTGAGGCAAACAAGCAGAACGAGGTAGTGAAGGCAGAGCTCGCAGGTTCTGTATTCCATCTTACAGCAGAGCAGTGGAAGAATATTGTCATCGCCTACGAGCCAATCTGGGCTATCGGAACAGGCAAGACCGCCACAGCTGAGCAGGCAGAGGAAATCCACGCCTATATCCGTTCATGCGTTGCAGAGGTTTACGGCGCAGAGGTTGCAGCCGACACAACAATCCTTTACGGTGGCTCATGCAAGGCTTCCAATGCTCCAGAGCTCTTCGCAAAGCCTGACATCGACGGCGGACTTATCGGCGGAGCATCGCTTAAGGCGGCAGACTTCAAGGGCATCATCGACGCTTGGGGCTAATGCCTTGATGGCGTGACGGTGAGGGGAGGAACATATTTATATATATGAGCAATTGATATGATGAAACATTTCTTTCTTATAATATGTCTGGCATTGGTGGCTTCTGCTGCCAATGCGCAGACTATTACTGACGAACTTCGTCGCTCGCAAAGCGGAGAGGGTACAGTCATCATACATCAGAGTCAGGAGGTGGAGCGCCTCGTGAATGCCGTTGCTGTGCGGCAGCAGACGGAGACGGGAACTGCAACCGCCCATGCACAGGGAACCGCGGCAGGCGGCACACAGCATTCTGCAAAGCCCGCGGAACCGGCAAATCCTGGCACCCCGTCGGCAGACAGGGGGGCTTCCACAGCAGAGGGTACAGGTGCCACAGTGGACACAGGCAAGAAGATTATGCGCCATAGTTACAAGACTACTGGCTACCGCATACAGATTTACAGTGGAGGAAACAAGCGCGCAGACCGCATCAAGTGTGAGCAGATATCGCAAAGGGTGAAGAGGCAATTCCCCAATCTTCCAGTATATGTACATTTCTACTCGCCGAGCTGGAAGTGCCGCGCAGGAAACTTCATAGACCAGGAGGAGGCTATGGCTATGCTTAAGCAGATACGTGCCATGGGATATTCGCAGGCATGTCTTGTCAAAGGTAAAGTTAATGTACAGTATTAGGTGTCAGGTTCTTGGTATTAGATCTTAGGCTTATTGTCACAAACCTTAACCCGCAACCTATACCCAATAACCATCAACTAAACGACCGAACTACTAAACAACAAAATTGATGAACGAGGAAGAGACATACTTACGCCCTGGACTTGAGGAACTTGCCGGACATTATAAGGCAGTCCTCGGACTTCTTGGCGAAGACCCGGAACGGGAGGGACTGGAAAAGACACCGCTACGGGTGGCAAAGGCCATGCAGTTCCTTACGAAAGGATACGGACAAGATCCTAAGGCTGTGCTTGAAAAGGCCTTGTTCCATGAGAAATACAGCCACATGGTCATCGTTAAGGACATCAATTTCTATTCGATGTGCGAGCATCACATGTTGCCGTTCTACGGGAAAGCACATGTGGCGTATATCCCTAATGGTACGATAACAGGACTGTCGAAGATAGCGCGTGTCGTGGAGATATTCGCCCGTCGACTGCAAGTGCAGGAGCGCATGACACACCAGATAATGGAAGTCATACAGGAAACCCTTCATCCCATGGGCGTCATGGTAGTGATAGAGGCGGCGCACATGTGCATGCAGATGCGTGGTGTGGAGAAGCAGAATTCCATAACGACTACATCGGCGTTCTCAGGTGTATTCAAGGCACAGGAGACACGTCAGGAATTCATGAACCTTATAAAGTGAACAATGTGCAGGCAGACCGTCTTCTGACGACGAGACCACAGGTGCGTGAGGACGGATGGCTGACACGGAAACAGGAAAACCATAATATATTAACCATAAATCAAACTAACAATGACAGCAAAAGAACTTACTCTGCAGTCAGAGACCAACCGCAAACGCTTGGTTGAGATTGTCTACAATGGAGGTGCCGGTCATATCGGTGGCGATCTGTCTTGCCTTAACGTGATGAC
>JAIDEM010000175.1 GCA_029054825.1 Prevotella sp.
ATGTTACAGGTGACGGCATCGTCTGGGCACGTGCGGCATGGGCCGGCTGCCAGCGTTATCCGCTGCATTGGGGCGGAGACTCCGAGAGTTCTTGGGCTGGACTGGCTGGTTCGCTGAAGGGAGGCCTTCATTTCGGTCTCTCGGGCTTTGCCTTCTGGAGTCATGATGTGCCGGGATTCCATAGCGAACCAGACTTCATGAATTCCGTCATAGACCCGAAGGTGTATATGCGCTGGACACAGTTCGGTGTGTTCTCTTCCCACATGCGCTATCACGGTTCCCACAAGCGGGAGCCTTGGCACTATCCGACCATCGCGGAAGACATCAAGAAGTGGTGGCGTCTGCGTTATCGTCTTATACCTTATATTATAGAGGAGGCACGCGTGGCCACAGAGTCAGGCTGGCCTATGGTACAGGCGTTGCTGATGCATCATCCGGAAGACAAGACCGTATGGCATATAGACGATGAATATTATTTCGGCCGCAAGTTCCTTGTCTGTCCTGTAATGAACGGCAATGACCGTCGCGACATCTATCTGCCGGAGGGCGAATGGGTGAATTTCTTCACCGGTGAGCACTTTGAAGGTGGCAGATGGTACAGGAATGTTCATGTCCCTCTTGACGAGATGCCGGTATTCTGCCGTCCAGGTGCCGAAATCAAGGTCTATGACGATGAGGTGGACTCTACCGATGATATGGACCTTGCCAATGTCAAGACCATTGTCGTGAAGTGATGTCACGGCATTTGATAACATAATGATACAATGACAACGAAACGTAATATCAGCCTTTTGTGACATGAAGACAGTGATAGGAATAGATGTAGGCATCTCCACGACAAAGATTGTCGGTATCCGAGACGGGAAGGTTATCTCTCCGATACGTATTAAGGCGACGGATCCCGTCACCTCTCTGTATGGTGCTTTCGGAAAATACATCAACGAGAACAACCTTACCCTCTGCGATATAGAGCATGTCATGCTGACAGGCGTAGGTGCGGCGTATATCAAGGGAGACATCTACGGTCTTCCTACGGACCGTACCGACGAGTTTGTCGCAGACGGTCTGGGCGCACAGTATGAGAGTGGTCTTGACCGCATGATTGTCGTCTCCATGGGAACGGGAACGACACTCGTGAAGTATGACAATGGGGCTGTACAGCATATCGGCGGCATAGGCATCGGCGGCGGAACGCTTGCAGGCCTGTCCCGATTGCTTCTTGGAACAGACGACATAAAGCATATCTCCAGCCTTGCGAAAAACGGCAACATCTCCAAGATAGATCTGCAGATAGGGGACATCTGTGCAGAGGAGATTCCTGGCCTTCCGGCGTTTGCCACAGCCTCGCTTTTCGGTAATGCCAAGGCGACGTCAACTCATGAGGACATTGCGCTGGGCATTATATGTACCGTGGTTCAGACCATCGGTTCTGCGGCTATTCTTGCATCCATCAGCAGCGGCATCAAGGACTTTGTCATGATAGGCAACCTTACTCTCCTGCCTCAATGCAAGAGAGTCTTCGGCATGATGGAGCAGATTTACGGAGTGCGTTACCATATTCCGAAACATTCGGAGTTTGCCACCGCTATCGGGTCAGCACTGAATTATTTCAATAAACAAGACCTGTGACGTGATACCCTATGACCTTACAAAGATAAAGGCCGTCATCTTCGATGTCGATGGTGTCCTCTCTGCCGGAACTATCCCTATGGACAGTGCTGGCATTCCGTTACGCACGGTAAATATAAAGGACGGCTATGCCATCCAGCTTGCCGTGAAGCAGGGGCTGAGGATTGTCATCTTGTCGGGAGGAAATACACTTTCTGTACGCAAGAGATATGAGAATCTCGGTGTCAAGGACATCTTTTTGGGCTGTGAGGTGAAGATAGAGACATACGACAGATTCCTTGCAGACACTGGTCTTACAGACGAGGAAATACTTTATATGGGAGATGACATCCCCGATTATGAGGTGATGCGTCGTGTCGGATGTCCGTGCAGTCCCAAAGATGCGTGCAGCGACATCCGTGGCATAAGCGTTTATGTCTCTCCCTATAATGGCGGATATGGCTGTGGCAGGGATGTCGTAGAGCAGGTTCTCCGTGCAAAAGGGCTGTGGATGAATGACGCCAAGGCCTTTGGCTGGTGAGTGTTTTTTTCGGTTTGACGCTTGAACATGGTTAGGCGGTTTGACGATTATGCGGTTATATGGAGATGGCTTCTCCAGTGACCGATGCCCAAATATCCCACACCTCCACAACCTAAGCCCCACAACCAAAAACAAATCTCCGTAAAACCGCCAAACCGTAAAACCGCCAAACCGTAAAAAAAACGTACAACATGAAGACAATAATACTTACTGGCGGCAGTTCCGGAATAGGGAAGGCTGCCGCAGAACTGTTCTCCAGAAAGAACTATGAGGTCTACGAATTCTCACGTCATGGAGAGAACCGTGACGGCATCAGTCATGTGGACTGTGATGTGACGAATCCTGACATGTGCCGCAAGGCCGTGGAGCTGGTTCTTGCACGTTCCGGCAAGATAGACCTGCTGGTGTGCAATGCTGGCATGGGAATCTCCGGTGCGATAGAATTCACGAAGCTCGAAGATGCCAAGAGGCAGTTTGAGGTGAACTTTTTCGGTGCGCTGAACATTACCCAGGCCGTCCTTCCCTATATGCGTGAGCGCCGTCAAGGACGCATAATCTTCACGAGCAGTGTTGCTGCCGTCTATGCCATACCGTTCCAGGCGTTCTATTCTGCCTCCAAGGCAGCCCTCAATTCCATGGCTCTCGCCTTGGCAAATGAGGTGCGTCCGTTTGGCATTTCCGTGGCAAGTGTGTTGCCGGGAGATGTCAAGACGAACTTCCAAAGAAAGAAAATCGTTGAAGGAGCAGACATCTATACCCACATGAACAAGGCTGTGGAGCAGATGGAGCATGACGAGGAGAACGGCATGTCGGCAGAGCAGATTGCACGTTGCATATATCGCACGGCCACAGCCGACCGTCCTTGGGCGTTCAATACCACAGGCATCATGTATCATCTTTTCCTCTTTGCCGGACGCCTGTTCCCTACATCTTTCATAAACAGGGTACTTGGAAAGATGTATTGAATCCGCTTTTCCCGCTTTTTCCATGGTGTGCAAGGTCTGCACGTCATGGAAAAACGAATACTGATACATACGAAAATCTATTGGAAATACAACGCTAACTAACCAACCTACTATGAAAAAGAACCTTCTTGCGACACTTGTCCTGCTTACAGCGATGGCCACCCATTGCTTTGCAGGTGACATATACGTCTCCCTCAAGGGAAGCGACAGAGCTTCCGGCGAGGTGAATGCTCCTGTCCAGACTATACAACGTGCTCTCCGCATAGCAAGGGAGTGGCGCCGAACATCCAATCCTAAGGCTGATGGCGGTATCATAATACATCTTGCAAAGGGAGATACCTTCGTGCTGGATGAGCCACTTTATATCCGTCCTGAGGACAGCGGTATGCCCGACAGCCGTACAGTAATCACTGGAGCGACAATCTCCGGTGGCGTAGCGGAGGATGCATTTGTTCAAAATGACTATCCTGTCATGGAGCGTATGCTCGCCTTTGACAAGGAGCAGGAGCAGATTGTCATTCCGGCATCATCACTGAAAAAATACGGTATCACGGACATCAATGCCGCCGACAAGTATGAAATGGTTGTGCATCAGCGCTGGGCGATAGCGATATTACGCATCAAGGACATACGTCTCTCAGGCGATAAGGCCATCGTGTCGTTCCACAATCCCGAGTCGCGCTGGGAATTTTCCCATCCTTGGCCACAGCCTGTGATAGGCGAGGAGAGAGGCTCGTCAAGCTTTCTCATACGGCCTATACCGACATCTTCCGGCCTTCTGTCACGCCTCGTGACGGTAGAAGGCTCGGAATTCGGCATGGTGCACGACATATCCTTTGAAGGCGTGACCTTTGAAAACGCGTCATGGGAGCGTCCGCTGAAGTACGGTCATGTGACTTTACAGGGCGGTTTTCCGATAATAGACGCCTACAAACTCACGGAGAACGAAGGCACTCCATGGGCTCCGACCCTTGAAAACCAGGCGTGGGTGACACGTCCTGAGGCGGCTGTCTCGCTGACGTATGCCGAGCGTGTGGATTTCAAGGACTGCACATTTACACGCCTTGCCTCTACAGCCCTTGACTATGCACACCATTGCAATGACGCTATCATCATCGGCAACAGGTTTGAGAATATCGGCGGCACGGCCATTATGGCAGGTTCGTTTGGCGAAGGCCCGTGTGAGGTGCATCATCCGCGCGAGTATACCAATACCGGCGGTTTTGTCATAGAGGGCAATACTATCCACGATGCCACAAACCGCGATTGGGGCGCAGTGGCCATTGGCTGCGGATATGTGCGCGATTTCACCATCAAGGGGAATAATGTCTCCAAGGTAAACTACTCGGGCATCTGTGTCGGATGGGGCTGGACACCTGAGAATACAGGTATGCGCAACAACCGCATCATAGGCAATACCGTCTCAGACTATGCCCGTGTGCTCTACGATGCAGGCGGAATCTACACGATGTCCAACCAGCCAGGGTCGCTCATAGAGAAGAATATCGTCAGCGCACCGTATCCATCGCCATACGCTACCAACTTCCGTGCATTCCCTATCTATTTCGATGCCTGTACGGACGGATATACCGTGCGTGACAATTCGCTGAAAGTGAACCCTTCCATACAGAAGGAAAAATATGGTTGGAACACGCCGGGACCTGACATGGCGGTGGAAAAATAACCTGAAAATCTCCTTGCTTACATAAGGGATGACATAGGCTTTACCATTGGCAGTGTCGTTTTATTTTATTTACTTACCGATATTTTCAGACAATAAAAACAACCATAGACCTTGAAGACAAAGATACTTTTCGTCTGCCACGGCAATATATGCAGAAGCCCGATGGCAGAGTTTATCATGAAACGCCTTGTCTGCGATGCAGACAGGGAAGGAGAGTTTGAAATTGCGTCTGCCGCAACGAGTACAGAGGAGATAGGCAACGCCGTATATCCTCCTGCACGCCGTAAACTGGCGGAGCACGGTATAAGCTGTGAAGGGAAGACGGCGCGCCAGCTGCGGCGTGACGATTATGACCGTTACGACCTGCTTATAGGTATGGATTCCTATAATATACGCAATATGAACCGTATGTGTGGCGGTGACCCAGAGGGGAAGATTCGCCTTCTTCTTGACTACACGGACCGCCCGGGAGATGTTGCAGACCCGTGGTATACAGGAAATTTTGATGCGACATACCGTGACTGTCTCGCCGGTTGCCGTGCATTGCTTGAGACGCTATGACTATAGAAGAGCATCCTCTCAAGCCGTTCCTGCCAGCGGAAGGGCGTATACTCTTCCTCGGCAGTTTTCCTCCGCCAAAGGCCCGATGGTCCATGGAGTTCTTCTACCCGAACTGGATAAACGACTTCTGGCGTCTTATGGGACTGATACATTTCGGAGACAAAACCTATTTTGAGGTCAGCGGAGAGAAGCGTTTCGACAGGGAAAGAATCATCGGTTTTGCAGAGCGCGCAGGACTTGCCTTCTACGATACGGCAGCAAAGGTATGCCGTCATAAGGACAATGCCAGTGACAATTTCCTTGAGATACTGGAGCCTGCCGACATCGCCACAATGCTTTCAGTCATGCCACGGTGTCATACTGTCGTCACAACAGGCGGAAAAGCGAGTGAGGAGTTGCAGGCGCAGTTGTCCGCGGCGATATGTAGCAACGGCCAACTGGTGCTGTCCAACGAGTCGTGCGCACAGACACAACAGCTGGTCCCGATGCCTGCCATAGGGGAAAGCGTGGAGCTTGATGTCTATGGCCGATGTCTGCGGTGGTGGCGTATGCCGTCGTCATCGCGTGCATACCCGCTGAAATTGGAGAAAAAGGCAGAGCTTTACCGCCGCCTCTTCGTTTAGTCTGCTCTCTCGCGTCATAAGGATGTCTTTGAGGCAATAGAACTATAAAGCGTGGATTCATATCACAAAAAGATATGAATCCACGCTTTCTTTTTTGCAGAAATGTCGGATGAAGCTTGATTGTGGGAGGGGTGGCAGGAAGGACTGTCAAACATGATTGGCGGAAGGTGACCTTTCGGTTGGGCAACGGTCACCTTTTACATGATAAAACGTCACCTTTTACATGGTGAAGGGTCACCCTCAGAAACGGCTATTCTGCTTTGCTGTTTCATAACTCTGCAAAGTCAGGGAAATCACCCTACAATGTTAGAGAAAATTATCTTGCAAGTCTGAGGAATCGCTCGACATGATGAAGAAACGGCTATAATATCATCTCCGCGACATAGTTACGCTTCTTGCCGTCTTTTCCGCGCTTCAGGAAAAGGATGAGCCCTATCTCCTGACCGACGGAGAGCGTGGCATTGGCGGCAAGCGACAGGCTGGCATATCCTTCGGTCGTCGCCTCCCCTTCGGCAGTCGGGACGATAGAAGAGACAATCTCATAACCGAGGTAGCCCTTCTCGCTGTTGATGAATTTTACAACGGCTTTAGTGATGCCGAAAGCCTGTTGCCCTTCCTTGTGGCTTTCAGGTGAGAGAGCCACAGCAGTCTTGAAGTTTCCCTTCTCTGGAATCACAGGTGCAAACCGTACATACTCACCTACGGCAGGCGGACTCTTGGGGTCTATGGCTACGAAATGACGCGAAAGAGGGTCGAAGATATGGTAATGGCGGTGCTTCGGGTCATAGCGGCTGACATATCCTATGACTTTCTGCGCTTTGTCTATATGCACTTGCCTGTATTCACGGACGGCTCTCTCTGTCTGCTCTTTCAGCGACGGGTATGTGCGCCCGTTGTTTCCTGTACGCCATTGCATGTCCTCTCTGCGCAGGTTTGCCGGGAATCCCCACCGCTCGAGGAATGCCGGAAGGCGGAAATCATCGTGTATCTTCGCCATTTTCAGTGCTACGCCGAGGATGCAGGAGTGGAGCAGTGAGGGGTGTACGAGAGGAATCTTCATGTATGCTGCCAGCAGTGTGCGTGCTTCCTCCGAGCTCATGTCTTTGTAGTGTGCAGACAGGTATCGGTAGATGTTCCATGCCGTGTCGTTGGGGTGCTGTGCCGAGGTTGACATGGACTCTGTCAGTCCTTCCCAGGTCGGCGTCTTGTTTTCCTTTGCCATGGTAGCTGCATAGTATTAACCCACATCGGTCATAAGGCCGATACAAGGGGATTGAGTATTAAGGTCTTTCTACAAGATGCAAGTCTATGATGCATTGCAGTCACAAAAGTAATGATTTATTTTGATATCTCCAAGACAATTCAATGAAAAATCCCTGCAACAGCATCGTTGCAGGGATTTTCCTTCATATTATAGCATATATAGATATAATGTCTTGAGCTTGCTTTAGTTGTAAAGATACCTCTTTATTGATTTCTTAGGTGTCTTCTTGAACTCCGTCTCCATCAGTTCTATGGCCGCAAGTTTCTGGTATGCAGGCTGTATGGAGTTGAGCTCGTTGCGGTTCTGCTCCATTATATCTTTCAGCATCTCGTTGCTTATATTGTTCTTTTTCGCCTCCTCGTAGTCCGGGTAGACCAGTCCCACGAGCTTCTCTCCGCGTTGCACGACAAGACATTCGCTCACCATGTTGAGGCTCGACAGTGTATCTTCAATCTCCTCAGGGTATATATTCTGTCCGTTTGCGCCGAGGAGCATGTTCTTGGAGCGTCCCTTGATGAATATCTGTCCTTCGGCATTCATCACGCCGAGGTCGCCTGTATGGTACCATCCGTCTATAAGCACATCCTTTGTAGCCTCCTCGTTCTTGTAGTAACCGAGCATGGTGTTGCATCCGCGTGTGAGTATCTCGCCAGGGATATTCTGCGGGTCAGGAGAGTCAATCTTCACCTCCATGTGGCATGCCGCACGTCCGCATGAGCCTACAGCGCGGTTCTGCCAGTCGTCATACGAGATAATCGGCGCACACTCTGTTGCACCATATCCTACGGTAATAGGGAATCCTATATCGGAAAGGAACTGCTCCACCTCTTGGTTCAGTGCCGCTCCTCCCACGATAATCTCATACAGCCTGCCTCCGAATGCCTGATATACCTGCTCGCGTATGCGCGCTTTCAGTTTCGTTCCTACAACTGGGGTCTTCATCAGAGCCTTTACATGTGCGGAGGATACTTTCGGCAGAACCTTCTTCTTTATGATTTTCTCGATGATGAGCGGTACGGCTATGATGATGCATGGCCTGATGTCGGCGAACGCCTTTGCGACGATAGCCGGCGAAGGGACACGTGTGAGGTAGTGGATATGGCATCCTGCCACGAACTCGTATATGAATTCAAACGCCATTCCGTACATGTGTGCCATAGGCAGGATGGATATTGTCTTGTAGCCGGGCTTGACAAAGCCGCCAAGGGCGTTATGGGCAAAGTCGAGATTGCCCCACAATGCACGGTAGGGAATCATGACACCCTTGGAGAATCCTGTAGTGCCTGATGTGTAGTTTATCATGGCAAGATCCTCGGAGTCTGCCTCGCGGAAATAGGAAACATGCTCCTTACGGAAATATTTCGGGAATTTCTTGCCGAACAGTTCGTTAAGATGCTCACGGGCGTAGGTCAGCTTCTCTGTGCGTGACTCCATGACAGAGAAGTCCAGAAGGTTGATGATGCCCTGAAGGGCTGGCATCTCGGACGGGGTAATCTGATTTGTAACAACATCTCCGACGAATAGAAGTTTTGCGTCGGAGTGGTTCACGATATTATGAATCTGCTCAGGTGTGAACTCGTGTAGTATAGGAACAACCACGGCTCCGTAAGTCATTGTGGCAAGGAAGGCCACAGCCCAGTGGCTCATGTTCCTGCCGCAGATGGCCACTTTATCGCCGGGCTTGACATCACTGTTCTCGAAAAGGATGTGCATTTTCTCTATCTTGCGCGCCACGTCCTTGTACTGGAGCGTCGCCCCCTGATAGTCTGTGAGTGCATCAAGGTCCCAATGGTCTATTATGGACTTCTCTATAGATGCGTTGAAACTGGGAATCTCTGCAGGGATACCGAGTCTCTCCATCGTCGTTTTGTCTAATTTCATATATATATTGTTTTTGCACAAAATATGCGTTCAATGTGCAAAATTATCATTTTTTCTGCATACTGGCAAGAAAAAAATATGTAAAGTTTCGGCATATGTGCAAAATCACTCCGATTATTGCTCAATGTATTTATTTTGTGCATATATATGTTTGATATAAAATAAAAAATCACGTAAGATATTATAAATCAGTACTGAAGTTTTTCGTATGTCATGATAAAGCAGTACCTTTGCCGAAGTTAACAGTGGGGTATCCGGGATTCTTCCCTCAGCCGCAGGCTTTCGGAAGGGATTCCCCTCAGTATTAATTGGCGCTTAGAGCTGCTAACTTCCGTACGCAACACCTTATTCTATATTATAATAGAATGGATGAGAATCCAAGGGTAAAAGTAATATAGTCAATATACGGATGCTCATATCCCAGAGTATAGCAGTTCGCGGATTGACGTGATGTCATTGCCAAAGCGCCAGAAAGATATGAATAATGACTTTAAAATTAAAAAGCGTATTAGTATTTGTAGTATTATTGATTTCAACAGTGTCCACAACCGCGGCGAAGCCGTTTGACTGGGAGCCGGTAATGGCAGCAATCATACAAGTGGAGAGTGAGGGAGACCCGAAGGCCGTTAACGGTATGTCGTGCGGAGCGATGCAGATAAACCCGATATTGGTGAAAGACTGCAACAATATTCTCAAGGCACGCAACTCAAAGAAGCGTTACACCCTTCAGGACAGGTTCTCGGTAAAGAAGTCCAAGGAGATGTTCCTGCTCATACAGGAGCATTACAACAAGGATAACAATGTGGAAAAAGCCATCAGGGCCTGGAACGGCGGAGTGAACTACCACGTGAAGAGCACGAACAGGTATTACAGGAAAGTCCTTGCGGCAATGAAGTGAGACACTCGTGTTTATCCACAATTTCTTTTGAAAATGTGTAATAAAGCATAAAAAATTAACGCCAATTTGTCATTCTCGACATTTGGCGTTATTTTTGTATCTTGAATGTTATGCGTGACATGCCTGTCATGATAATCAGGCATACTGTAGCATATACATAAATGAGAATGTATAATTAATAACAAGAATAATAAAATATGGTAACAGCAATTGTCATTATCGCCGTAGTGGTGCTGGTAGTACTCTGGGTGATTTCCATCTACAACAACCTTGTGCGCTTGCGCAATAACCGTGCGAATGCTTTCAGCAACATCGATGTACAGCTGAAACAGCGCTATGACCTCGTGCCACAACTGGTGGCTACCGTAAAGGGATATGCCAAGCACGAGAAGGAACTGCTTGAGGCTGTGACGGCAGCACGCTCAGCTTGCATGTCGGCGACAAGTGTCAATGACAAGATTGCTGCAGACAATCTGCTGTCAAGTGCACTCACAGGGCTGAAAGTCTCCGTTGAGGCTTATCCGGAACTGAAGGCAAACCAGAATTTCCTGCAGTTGCAGACGGAACTGTCTGATATAGAGAACAAACTCGCGGCAACACGCCGTTTCTTCAATTCCACGACACGTGAACTGAACAATGCCGTGCAGACCTTCCCTGGAAATATTCTCGCCGGAGCGTTCGGCTTCCAGACAGAACCGATGTTTGAGATTGCTCAGGAGAACCGTGCCGCAATGGAAAAGGCACCGGAAGTGAGCTTCTAAATACGGTTATGCGGTTATACGGATATCACTTTTGCTGTAACCCTGCAGCCAATGCCTAATAACCGCATAACCGCATAACCGCATAACCGCAAGAACCGTACAACCTTACAACCGTATATGAAATATGTAGGAATGCATACCCAGCAGTCGAGGAACAACACGATGAGCGTCATTCTCCTCATCATGTTTCCTGTCATCATGCTCGGCATGGTGTGGGTGTTCCTTGCTCTGGTAAATTATTTTGGTGGCGGATATTATAATGAATATGGCGAACTGGTGCATCAGCTTGATGCCGATGCCGTCAATTACTATTTCCTCAGTGCTCTTCCATGGGTGATAGGTGGAGTAGGAGTGTGGTTTGCCATTGCGTATTGGGGCAATACCGCAATGATACGTTCCGCCATGGGAGCACGTCCGCTGGAGCGCCGTGAGAATCCGCGTGTGTACAATATCGTGGAGAATCTTACGATGGCCTGCGGCATGGAGATGCCGAAAGTCAACATAATCGATGACCCGCAGCTCAACGCTTTTGCATCAGGCATTGACAGCAAGTCGTATACAGTGACAGTGACGACAGGTCTTCTCGACCTTCTTGACGATGATGAACTGGCAGGAGTGATAGGTCACGAACTGACACATATCCGCAATCATGACACCCGTCTGCTGGTCATCAGCATAGTCTTTGTGGGCATCGTGTCTACAGTCATGAGCATGGTGTACAATATGTTTTATCACATGCTGTGGTTCGGCGGTGGCAGCCGCAGTAGCCGTGATGACGAGAAAGGCAACGGGCTGTCCATGGCAATGGTGATGCTGATAGGCATATTCTGTTGCGCGATAGCATATCTGTTTACGATGATGACACGTTTCGCAATCTCCAGAAAGCGCGAGTACATGGCAGATGCCGGAGGTGCAGAGCTATGTGGCAATCCGCTTGCACTGGCTTCTGCACTGAGGAAGATTTCCGGTGACCCAGGACTTGGACGTACAGGTCGTGATGATGTGGCGCAGATGTTCATCATCCATCCAAAGATGGCATTGTCGGGTCTCAGTTCTTTTATGGGCGATTTGTTCTCCACCCATCCGGATACGGCCAAGCGTATAAAGATTCTTGAACAGTTCTGACATCAGTTGACTGCAGAAAGATAAAAACATGTAAGTATATGAGACGGCATGATGGCCAATCGGCAGTAGTGAGGGTGTATAATAGCCTATGGAGCAGCATGCTCTTAGGTACAGTATGCTTGATTTTTGCGGCAGGAGGAGTGTTCCTTATATTGCATGAAGATGGCAATACCATGATCAAAATAATCGGTGGCTGGCTGAATGTCCTGTTTTTCGGAATAGGAGGTCTGGCGTATCTTGCTGTCATATTATATATGAGGATATGCCACATGCCGGTCATTGTAATATATGCAGACAAGCTGGAATATGGCATCCCGTTAAGGCGGAAACGCTATACGGTCTGTTTCAAGGATGTGGACCGTTTCCGTATGGTAAAGGTTGCCTCTTCAGAGATGATGGCTATTGATTATAAGAAGACAGTAGTACAGGATAAGTTTGATGCGCAGGAGATGTCGCGCCTCAAGGAGTGCCTGATGTCATTCAATCGCGAACAGACTGGAGCGATAGAGGCTATCCCGACAGAAAACTTGAGTATGAAGGGAAAAGAAATTTGCGATATATTGAATGAGCGTGTGAGAATGTATGCAGGCGAAGCGGGAAAAAGCCGGTAGGATAAGGCGGAAGCCCGATGACGCAATATGGTGTGTATAACGAAACAGTCCCAAAAAGTTTATATGAGAAACTTTTTGGGACTATTAACGTAATGATATTCAGGTCTGCTGTTTTGCAATCAAGCCGATATTCACTTACTTGTTGAAGTAATAGAGGAATGTTGCAATGCCTTCAAGGGCAGGCTTGCGCTGGTCCTGAATCTCGATAGTGAACTTTATCTCTGCCTTGCAGACACCGCGGAGATTCTGGATGTTGTGAAGGAAAGTCTTCATACGGATAGAGCTTCCTGTGATTACAGGCATGCCGAATTTCATCTTGTCAAGACCGTAATTCACGAGCTGTGCCACATTGTTTACCTCTATGGTGTCATACCATAGCTTTGGAAGGAGAGACATGGTCAGATATCCGTGGGCTATTGTAGACTTGAAAGGGCTTTCAGCCTTTGCACGCTCTACATCTACATGAATCCATTGGTAGTCCAGTGTCGCGTCAGCAAAAAGATTGATGCGCTCCTGATCTATTTTGAACCACTCTGTTGTACCTATCTCCTTGCCGAGATATTCTGCAAACTCATCGTATGAGTTGATGATAACTTTTGCCATTTTATTATTGATGTTTTAGTCTTGTCTTTACGGCAGTCTTAATGGTTCTGCCAAGGAATGTACGGCTACCGTCATTCCCAGAAATGTATTTTCCATTTGCAAAGATACACATTTTTTCCATTCTTGTGAATATATTGTTGTGAAAAAAGCGAAAAATCCACAGAAAGCCTTACATTATTACGAAAAATATCTGTAACTTTGCCATTGCTATGACAGAAAAAGACCGCATATTACAGCTACGCCGTGAGCTCCATGAGCACAACCATCGTTATTATGTGCTGAACCAGCCGACAATATCCGATCAGGACTTTGACTTCCTCCTGCAGGAACTGCAGGAACTGGAGGCAAGACATCCTGAGATGTATGATGACAATTCGCCTACACAGCGAGTGGGAAATGATATCAATCAGCAGTTCAATCAGGTTGAACACCGTTATCCTATGCTGTCTCTTGCAAACACATATAACCGTGAGGATGTGCAGACATGGTACACTCAGGTGAGCAAAGGACTTGAAGGACAGGAATTTGAAATCTGCTGCGAGATGAAATATGACGGTCTGTCCATCTCCCTTACATACGAGAACGGGCGTCTTGTCCGTGCAGTAACGCGTGGCGACGGTGTCCGTGGCGATGATGTCACGCAGAATGTGCGTACAATACGTTGCATCCCTTTGCAGCTTCCTGAAGACCTTTCGGCAGAGAACATGGCAGGAGGCTATCCCGAAAGTTTCGAGATTCGTGGAGAGATTCTTCTTCCTTGGGAGTCTTTCCGCAGGCTTAATGCCGAGCGTGAGGAGAGTGGGGAGCGGCTTTTCGCAAATCCTCGCAATGCCGCTTCGGGAACATTGAAGTTGCAGAACTCGCGTGTCGTGGCAGAGCGAGGTCTTGATGCCTACCTGTATTACCTGCTTGGCGAACAGTTGCCTTCTGACGGTCATTATGAGAATCTTATGCAGTGTGCACGTTGGGGATTCAAGATGTCGGAAGGAATGAAGAAATGCAAGACGTTGCAGGAAGTGATGGACTATATCTCTTATTGGGATGTAGAGCGCAAGAATCTTCCTGTTGCGACAGACGGTATCGTATTGAAAGTGAATTCCCTGCGCCAGCAGCAGCATTTGGGATACACAGCCAAAAGCCCTCGCTGGGCTATAGCATACAAATTCAAGGCAGAACGTGTCAGCACGCCGCTGCTAGAGGTGACATATCAGGTAGGACGCACGGGTGCTGTGACTCCTGTTGCCAATATGGCTCCTGTATGGCTGGCAGGAACGACTGTCAAGCGTGCCACGCTGAACAATGAGGATTTTATCCGCTCTTTTGATTTGCATGTAGGTGACTATGTCTATGTCGAGAAAGGCGGTGAGATTATTCCGAAGATTGTCGGTGTCGATGTGTCACGCCGCAGTGCTGATGCAGTGCCTGTGCGGTTTGTCACACGCTGTCCGGAGTGTGGCGCAGAACTGGTCCGTTATGAAGGCGAGGCTGCCCATTATTGCCCTAACGAGGCAGGTTGTCCTCCTCAGATAAAGGGACGTATAGAGCATTTCATTGCACGTAAGGCCATGAACATCATGACACTGGGTGCTGAGACCGTTGATGATTACTACAACCGAGGGCTGATACATAATTTTGCCGACCTGTATGAGCTCACTCCTCAACAGATAACATCTGGCAATGAAAACCGCATTGTGTCGGCGCAGAAGGTGGTGAAAGGCATCAATGACAGCAAGGATGTTCCGTTTGAACGTGTCGTCTTTGCCCTCGGCATACGCTTTGTCGGCGAGACTACAGCGCGTCTTCTTGCACGCCATTTCAGGGATATGGACAGCCTCGCCAATGCTTCCCTTGACCAGCTCCTTGAGGTTGACGGTGTAGGCAATGTGATAGCGGAGAGTGTCATCAGATATTTCAATGACAAGGAGAATAAAGAAATTGTCAACCGTTTGCGCAGATATGGGCTGAACATGAAACTGTCAGAGCAGCAGCTGTCAGACCGTTCGGATGCTCTTGCAGGCAAGTCGGTGGTAATCAGTGGTGTCTTCCAGCATCATAGCCGTGATGAGTATAAACAGATGATAGAGCAACATGGAGGAAAGAATGTCGGTTCCATTTCCGGCAAGACATCATTCATCCTTGCCGGTGACAATATGGGTCCTTCCAAGCTCCAGAAAGCGGAGAAGCTCGGGATACCCGTTATGTCTGAAGATGATTTCCTTGAAATGATAAACGATAAGTAAATTACTGGCTTGGTTGTCGGTTTTAGGTTATTGGTTTTAGGTTTATACCCCATCATCCATACCAAATTACCTGCAACCAAACACCTGCAATATAAAAACCAACAACCAAACAACCAAAAATGAGAAGGCTTTCCGTCATAGTTCTTGTTATGCTTTTCTGCCGTGTCATGGCAGAAGGCATAGGACATGATGTGCGTATAATAAGATATGACAGTTCTGACGGTCTGATGGATGCCGATGTCTCATGTGCATTGCAGGATAGTATAGGGTACATATGGCTCTCTACTCATGATGGGCTTGTGAGATATGACGGCCATATGTTCAAGACATACAAGGTGTATCCAGGTGATGACAGTCCGTTGTTTGTCAATAGGATAGACTATATCGGAGAGGACAAGAATCATGATATACTGTGTTACTCGAACAAGAAGTATTTCAGATTCAACCGTGATACAGAGAAGTTTGAGGAGACACGCGATACGATAGATGGCAAGTGGCATAGTGGAAGCCGTTTCAAGGCTTATTACGACAAGCTGAAGCATGTGGAAGAATACAAAGGGTACAGAGCGAAGATAAGGCTTGTGGACCGTCAGGGTGGCATGTGGATCACTTCTACACGGGGATTGGAGCGTGTCATGTTTGTAAAGGACAAGGTACGTAGCCGTAAGGACAATGCTGCGGCTAAGGAAGAAATAATACGTGGACTGCTTTATGACCGTTCCGGAAGGCTATGGGTAGCAGACAAGAACGGCAGTGTAAGGAT
>JAIDEM010000176.1 GCA_029054825.1 Prevotella sp.
AAAGTTAATATGTTAGTGTTATGTTAGATTCCATTCCTGTCGTCAAGCCTCTTCATGGCTGTACCCTGAGGCTTGCATTGCCTGTCACCGTACTGCGCAAGATTTCGTATATCGTTATGCCGGCGACAGATGTGAGCACACCGAGGATGACGTCTATTATATAATGGTGTCCGCTATAGACCGCAGAGAACCATATCCCTACCGACACTACCGCGAGGATTGTCTGCCAGACGCGGTTGTTCTGTTTCTTCAGCGAGTAGTAAAACGCTATCGGATTGTATGCCGAATGCAGTGACGGTATTGCTGCAAAGACGTTGGCATTCTTGTCATAGAAGTTATGAAAGAACGGTATTCCCGTTATCGCGTCACAGTTTGCGAAGCCTGCAGCAGAACCTTTGGTGTCTGTTATCACCTCGAAGCCATGGTCCATGACATACCACGGCGGTGCGGAAGGGTATACGTAGTATCCGATGAAGCCTACCACATTTACCATAAGGAATGCCCATGTGATGTTCCGCGCGAGGTCCTGACGCCCCTGGAAGTAAAGTACCAGCGCATAGATGAACGGCAATGGCACCCAGCAGAGATAGAACAGCCCCGAGAGCACATCCGCCACAGCCCAGTGATGGACGCGGAAATACTCGGAAGGTATCACCCTTGTGCCGTCTTCCATCGTCATCCCGAAGAGCTGCCGCTCAAGGTTGTACACCCCTTCCGTATCGACCTTGCCGAACTCATAGTTCGGGAAAAGCCCGAGAAGGAAGTACACTCCGATGAAGATGACCACCGGCAGCAGTATCAATGATGTATCTTTAGCTGTCTTGTTCAGTTTCATTATACTCTTTTCTTATCATGGCAATCTGCGGAAACCTGTCCATTCGTCCGTCCCGAACTGCCGTTACGCAGGCAGAGGCGTGTATTTAGGCACAGCCTCCGGCACAGATTCTACAACTGGTTCTTGACGTGTATGATGCGGTAGAATGCCGTATAATTGGCAAGAACGGCAATAATCGCCTGTGTCGCCACGACAAACCACAGCGCGTCAAACGTCACAAGCGTCTGGCAAAAGCCGCAGAGAATCATGCCAAGGATGGTAACCACCACGCGCTCAGGCCTCTGCATCAGTCCAACCTTGCACTCAAGCCCCAGTCCTTCGGCACGTGCGCGGACATAGCTCACCATGATACTGCCTATAAGCGAGCAGAAAGTCACCACCGCCGCCCATGGCCAGCCCGTCTGCATGAAGTAGAATGCCAGTCCGGAAAGCGTCAGGAGCTCGCAGTAACGGTCGAGCACGGAGTCGTAGAATGCGCCGAACGTCGTGCACATGTCTGCCGTGCGCGCCATGTATCCGTCCACCATATCCATGATAGACGACACGATAATCACCACGCCTGCCCAACCCACGAGCGAATAGTCGCCCTGCGCGGCATACAGTGCCGCATACACGAGCATCGCCGCTCCTGCGGCATTGCCAAGCATACCGAGCGTAGTCACCACATTAGGCGTGACGCCTGCCTTTACTGCCGCCCTCACCCCAGGGTCGATGACCTTGTAGACAAGGTGCTGTATGCCGTCTCTTATGCTGTCGTAAAGTTTCATTGTTTCTTGTAAACGTAATATTTCTGTGTAGTAAAGTTCCATACCACCGCGACCACGACTGCCACAACGGCCTTCACCGTCATCACGAGACCGAGATTCTGCGCTGTCCACAGGCCGAGCCATCTCACGAGCTTCACGCCCCATTCTGTGCCTGCGGTGTTCAGCGCCATGCTTCCCAGCCACACTATGATGTATCGGCAGACGACCCCTTTCTTCGTGCGGCATGTGCCCTTGAATGTCCAGCAGTAGTTGATGGCGCAGTTTACGGCACCGCCGACAAACGCTCCCGACGCCGTGCTTGCCACGACATGGTGCGTAAGCCTGAACATGCAGGCCGTGGCCAGGAAGTCGCAAGCCGTGGATACCAGCGACGACAACTGGGCCTTACTGAACTCTATCACTCCATTCCTGCCCATCGTCACCATAAGTCGACTACCGCCCTGACGCCCCACAGAACCACGGCGCCATAGACGCCTGCCAGCAGGTCATCGAGCATGACACCCCAGCCGCCGTGGACGTTCCTGTCCAGCCAGCGGCAGCCGAGCGGTTTTGTGATATCCATAATGCGGAACAGCAGGAATGCCCCGAGGACATACTGCCACTCCATCGTTGCCGGAACGGCAAGGAGAGTCACCCAGACACCGGCCATCTCGTCCACGACCACGCGCGACGGGTCTTCGCCCCAATGCTTCTCGAGACGGTTGATGGGGGCGATGCTGACGAACGTGGAGACAATGGCCAGCACTGCCGTGACAGCTACTGTCCATTGATAAGAAGGAAGCACCGCAGGGATGCCGACCCCTGTCAATGCTCCGGAATAAAGGCACCATATCAGAGTGGCTACGGCAGCGCCGGCGGTTCCAGGACCCCATGGCCAGAATCCGGCGCCAAATCCTGTGCCTACTGCTACATCAAGGACTTTCGGTCTGTTGTTATTATCTGACATAAGTATCTTCTACGATAAACAGGCAACGGTCAGCTTGCTGCAAAACCGTGATTGCCCACATACTTAATGAGTGCAAAGATAATTAAATTAATTATATCAAGACAAAACTTGCGCGGAAAATTGCGTTTCTTTAAGATAATTTGAATATTGCGCCTTACAAAACACGGCGACAGCCCTGAAAAAGCAAAATACATTTAAAAGCAAGATACGCATCCCGCTTTCAAAATGACAGAACCGCAAGTTGCAAACACATGACACACACTTCGCCCGACAACTTTCGGCAGAAAGCAAAGAGCTGCCTCTGAGGCGGAAAAACGCAACGTGGAGAAAGCGTTGGGAAAGGGTGACCTTTCACCAAATGAAAGGTCACCTTTTACACGGCAAAGGGTGACCCTTCGCAGAACGAAAGGTCACCCTTGGGAAAACGCACGGTATGGACCAAATGTGCGTTACGGCTTCTTTATCACGCAGGATGGCATACCCGCAGCATACGGTGCTATCTCATACTGCTGGTACATCACCACCACTCCCTCTTTCGTGAGGAACGGCGGGAATGCCGGAAGCGGGAACTTCTCCGCATAGTCCGCCTCGCTCATGCCGAAGAGGATTTCCCTGAGTTTGGCATCGGAGTCAGGTTCCGTGATGTCGAAAAGCTCTTTCAACCCTGCCTTTATACTGTCCGTGATGTCCTTACGGCTCATGTCGCCAAGCAGATTCCATCCGCATCGGCTGCCGTCTTTCTTCGAGAAAGTCACCACATTATTGACTGTCGAGCCGTGGGCTCCTGCCCTGTACACGTATGTCTGGCAGAACATCGTGACATATTCGGCATCCTCGTAATCCACATACGTATGGATATCTGTGGCGTACTCTACCGGATATTCGTCATCTCCGCCACGGTAAGAGAGTATTTCGGCGAGCTCCGGCTTGTCAGCGTCAATGGTCTTGCGCCCAGCCTTGTCAAGGAGGGCTTTCACATCCGCGACACCATTATACGCCGAGTCTCCATACTGCTCATACACCCAGCGCATTATACTGTCTTTCAACGCCTTGCTTCCTTTCACCGGATAGACACACTTGTAGTCTACACGCGTGACGCCATTGGGATGCACCCGTGCCGAGTCGTGCCATTCCGCGCTGTCAAACGCAAGGCGTTCCTCCACCTGCGGAGCAGCTACAGGCGTAGCCTCCGCAACCGTCTTGCCACCGTGGCAGGACACGATGGCCATCACAGCGGCAGAAATCGCCGCAAGGATAAACTTTCGCTGGTCTTTCATAACTTCATGTCTTTAGGTTGAAATCCATGTGTGCAAAAGTAATACAAAATATCCGTGCACACAACACAACGGCTCAGGAATTTTACCATTTTTTGAAACTTTTGATATTATTTTTCCCGCAACACCGCCAAAATGTCTTCTTTTTTTAGTAACTTTGCAAACATATCAAGGTAAAAAGGTTTTTCACCAAGCAAAACATAACATTATGGATCTGAAGATTGCAGTCCTGGCCGGCGACGGTATCGGCCCGGAAATCATGGAACAAGGAGTGGCAGTGCTGTCTGCCGTTGCCGAGAAATTCGGCCACAACGTGTCTTACAAGGAGGCTCTCTGCGGCGCACACGCCATAGATGAGGTGGGCGACCCTTTCCCTGAAGAGACTTACAGGACGTGTGAGGAGGCTGACGCTGTGCTCTTTGCCTCTGTCGGCGACCCCAAGTTTGACAACGACCCATCGGCAAAGGTGCGCCCGGAGCAGGGACTCCTCGCCATGCGCAAGAAGCTCGGGCTCTTTGCAAACATCCGTCCTGTGACGACATTTGACTGCCTTGTGCACAAATCGCCGCTGAAGGACGAGATAGTACGCGGCGCAGACTTCATCTGCATACGCGAACTGACCGGCGGCATGTACTTCGGGAAGAAGCAGGAGCCTGCCATCAACGCCGACGGTGTAGAGGACGCTCTCGACACAAACTATTACTCTCGCCCTGAGGTGGAGCGCATCCTCAAGACCGGATACCAGTATGCACGCCAGCGCCGCAAGCACCTTACTGTCGTGGACAAGGCTAATGTCCTCGCCTCTTCACGCCTCTGGCGCAAGGTTGCACAGGAGCTCGCACCGCAATATCCTGACGTGGAGACCGATTTCATGTATGTAGACAACGCCGCAATGCGCATGATACAGGACCCGAGATTCTTTGATGTCATGGTGACGGAGAACACTTTCGGCGACATTCTCACAGACGAGGGGTCATGCATCACAGGTTCCATGGGACTGCTTCCGTCAGCATCGACAGGTTCTTCGACACCTGTCTTCGAACCAATCCACGGCTCATGGCCTCAGGGCAAGGGGCTCAACATCGCCAATCCTCTTGCGCAGATATTGTCTGTAGCCATGCTGTTCGAGTATTTCGGTCTGAAGGAAGAGGGCGCACTCGTACGCAAGGCTGTCGATGAATCGCTCGCACAGAACATCCGCACTCCAGAAATACAGGTAGAGGGCGGTGCAAGATACGGCACGAAAGAGGTCGGCGAATGGATTGTCAACTATATTAAAGAAGCGTAAGCATACGGTTCATACGGTTGTGCGGTCATACGGTTGTACGGCTGTGGACATCTTTTCAACGGATTACCCACAACCCAATACCGAATAACCGTATAACCGCAAGAACCGTATAACCATAAAAACCGTATAACTGCATAACCGTACATGCCACTAATACTGCCAGAGGAACTGCCTGCCATTGACGCGTTGAAGCAGGAGAATATATTCACCATGGGATACAAGAGAGCGGACTCACAGCAGATACGCCCTCTGAAACTTGCCGTGCTCAATCTCATGCCGATAAAGATAACGACGGAAACGGACTTTATCCGCATCCTCTCCAACTCCGCACTGCAGATACAGGTGGACTTCATGAAGATAAAGTCGCACACGCCAAAGAACACTCCGATAGAGCACATGCTCGCCTTCTACCGCAATTTCGAGGACATGAGGAAGGAGAAATACGACGGACTTATCATCACCGGAGCACCGCTCGAGTTCATGGACTACGAGGATGTCACCTACTGGAAAGAGCTGCAGGAGGTGTTCGACTGGGCACACCATAACGTGACCAGCACCATCTACGTCTGCTGGGCGGCATTTGCCGGGCTGTATCATTTCTACGGAGTGCCTAAACATAATACAGAGGCAAAGGTCTTCGGTGTCTTCGAGCATGAGATGCATGCTCCTGAGCTGCCGATATTCCGAGGCTTCGACGATGTATTCTTTGCCCCTCACAGCCGCCACTGCGGACTGCGGAGGGAGGATATAGAGAAGATGCCGGGACTGGACATCATCGCCGAGAGCAAGGATGCTGGCGTGACGATTGTACATGCAAGAAACGGCAGGGAGTTCTTCATCACCTGCCATCTCGAATACTCTCCGCTGACACTTGACGGCGAGTATAAGCGCGACATGGCAAAGGGGATGAAGATGAATATCCCCAAGAACTATTATCCTGGCGATGACCCGTCGCAAACACCTGTAGTGCGCTGGCGCGCTGCCGCAAATCTGCTCTACACCAACTGGCTAAACTACTATGTGTATCAGGAGACCCCGTTCAATATCAATGACATCACGGAATAACCGACAATCAACATGCGTGAAATAGAACTGCTGGCACCTGCCAAGAATCTTGAATGCGGCATCGCGGCGATAGACCACGGTGCCGATGCCGTGTACATAGGGGCACGGAGCTTCGGCGCCAGGCATGCCGCCGGCAACTCCACAGACGACATCCGCGCCCTCTGCCTGTACGCCCGACAGTTCGGGGTAAAGGTTTATGCCACAGTGAATACCGTAATCTACGATCACGAACTTGACGAGGCGGTGCGCCTTGTCAAGGAGCTTGCCGAAGCTGGCGTGGACGCTGTCCTCGTGCAGGATATGGGACTGTTTGCCGAAGTAAGGGATATGGGACTGAAAGTGGAGTGGCACGCCTCAACGCAGACAGACAACAGGACGGTAGAAAAGGTGAGATGGCTCCATGGACTGGGGTTCTCCCGTGTGGTGCTGGCACGCGAACTGACTGCCGAGGAGATATCAGAGATACACCGTGAGGTGCCTGATGTTGAGCTGGAGGTCTTTGCACACGGTGCGTTATGTGTCAGTTTCTCAGGACAGTGCTATGCCTCGCAACAGTGTTTCAAACGCTCTGCCAACCGTGGTGAGTGCGCGCAGATGTGCCGCATGAAATACAGCGTAATGGATGCCGACGGCAATGAGGTGGCGCCTCCTGCCTACTACCTGTCGCTGAAAGACCAGTGCCAGATTGACAACCTTGAGAAAATCATCGAAGCCGGTGCCTGTTCGCTGAAGATTGAGGGCCGACTGAAGGATGTAGCGTACGTGAAGAATGTAGTCGCGGCATACAGCAAAAGGCTTGACAGCATAGTGGAGAAAAGCGGCGGACGATACCGCAGGGCGTCATGGGGCAGGACAGAACTGGCTTTCACGCCTGACTTGAAGAAGACTTTCTGTCGAGGATACACAGATTATTTCCTCAACGGACGGCACGCGGACATTGCATCCATACACACTCCAAAGGCTATCGGCGAATATGTCGGCAGGGTAAAGGAGATACGCCGTGGCAGACAGATGTCTTTCAATGTGTCAAGTCTTTGCTCTTTTGCCAACGGCGACGGCCTGTGTTATATTGACCGGGAGGGCAACATGAAGGGTTTCCGCGTCAACAGGGCGGAGGGAAACAGGCTGTTTCCTCTCCAGATGCCTGACGATCTGAAACCGGGAACGCAGCTGTACAGGAACCAAGATCAGGCATTTGACCGCCTTTTGGCTGGCAAGACGGCAATGAGGAGCATCGGCATAAGTATGCGCCTGACTCTGAACGGCAATACATTAGAGCTTGACATAAAGGGTGCAAACGCCCCTCTGCACGGTTCTGCTGTGCTCGTCCTCGGCAAGATACAGCAGGCACAGAAGCCTCAGATGGACTTGATTCTCAGGCAACTGACAAAACTCGGCGGCACAGTATACCGCTGCGAGGAAATTTTCGTTGCACCGGAACTGGACGGTGTATTCATCCCTTCAAGCCTTTTGGCAAGTCTCAGAAGACAGGCGACGGAAAATATCGCCACCACTGCGCGCCGCAATGTCACCGCCATAACGGAAAAGAGGCATCCTGTGCCTTCTGACTCTTATCACAGAAGGTTCGGACACCTCTACAATATTGCAAACGAAAAAGCACGACAGTTATATGAGACACTGGGACTCGAGACTCGGGAGAAGGCATTTGAGCTTGGCAACGACGGCCAGTTGCTCATGCAGTGCCGTCACTGCATCCGCTACACCCTAGGCTATTGTGTCAAGCATGGCGGTCATCGTCCTGAATGGAAAGAGCCGTTGACACTGCGTCTCACAGACGGAAGGGAATTCACGCTGGAGTTTGACTGCAAGAACTGCCAGATGAATGTGCTCGGGAAATAGGCTTCGGGAACTGGGAACCATAGCTTTTGAGTCAGAAAACAATAGGATTTCGACCTGAAAACTATATCTTTACGACTCGAAAACTATATCTTTACGATTGGAAAACAAGGCTTTTACAATTAAAGGACAAGACCTCGGCAAGACCTTTACATAACTATTCGCATGAGAAAAAGGACCAACATCTTCATCTGCTTTGCACTCTACGCACTGCTTTCCACGCTCTGCTCCTGCTACAACGACAAGAGCAAGACGCATGATGCCTTTGCCGATACGGATACAAGCCTGTCGTCTGACTCCGATGCCCTTATACGCCGGCAGGACTCACTGACATTCACAAGTCAGCATCACTACACCAACAACTACAATTTCATTGTCGATGAAGATTCTCTTGTACTCTTTGCACAGCAGCCGGAAGAGATCATATCGCACAAGGAAATGCAGGATATGGGATGGCCTGTGACACGCCAACCGTCCGACTCCATCATAGTCTACCGTGGCGAAAGGCTTGTCGTGGCGGACATACGCATCCTTCCGCAGGACACAACGGACTCTGTATGGGTGCAGTTGGCGAGGGACCAGCAGACATTCGGCTGGACTCACGAGACAAGACTGTTGCCGGCTGTGGTGCCCGATGACCCGATATCACAGTTCATAAGCATCTTTTCCGATACGCACCTGCTGTGGATGCTCATCGTTGTCGTGACGATAGCGGTGGTCTACACTCTGCGTCTGATAAACAAAAAAGGGGCGAGGATAGTACATTACAACGATATTCCGTCGTTCTACCCTACCGCTCTGGTGCTCACAGTGTCGTTAGCAGCGTCGATGTATGCCTCCATACAGATGTTCGCACCTGAGATGTGGCGGCATTTCTATTATCATCCGACACTCAATCCCTTTGCCGTTCCACCGCTCCTCGGACTGTTTCTGACTCTTGTATGGACGTTGCCGATTGTCTGCGTGGCTACTGTGGACGATGTACGCCGCCATCTTCCGTTTGACGCCGCCGTACTGTATCTCTTCGGGCTCGCCGCAGTATGCATGGTAGACTATATCGTATTCTCCATCTTCACCTTATATTATATAGGATACCTGCTGCTCATTCTCTACGCATTCTTCGCCATAAGGAGTTTCCACAGTTGCAGACGACTGGAGTATTACTGCGGAAAATGCGGAAAAGCAATACACCATAAGGGCAAATGCCCTCACTGCGGAGCTATGAATATATAGTATCACCGCACATGAGAACTGTCTCTTTATGACATTGCGGACACCATGCAACGAACTATCCGTCACCTAATGACCATAAACCTATACCACATGAAAAGATTTCTATTGACACTCCCGGTTCTATGTCTCCTGACCTGTCTTACAAAGGCAGAGGAGATGAAGTCCATAAGCCTGCGCAACGGCAGGATGGAGATGACCGTAATCAACTACGGTGCACGCATACAGTCTCTAAAATACCGTGGAACGGATGTCGTCCTCGGCTTCGATACCCTCGCACACTACCGTGATATAAAGCAGAATTTCGGTGCTGTGGTAGGGCGTTACATAGGGCGTATTCTCTCGGGACATCTGAATATCGACGGTAAGGAGTATCAGTTGCAGACCGGTTCCAACGGAGATTGCTCACACGGAGGCACGCCGAGCTTCTCGCAACGGCAATGGAATATCGTGAAAAGCGACAGGAAATCCATTACTCTGAGATATGTCTCACCGGACGGCGAGAACGGTTTTCCCGGCGAGCTGACACTTGATGTCACATACACCCTGCTCCGCGATGCCTTGAAAATAGACTATACGGCGACGACTACAAAACCTACCGCCTTGAATCCCTCCAACCACAGTTTCTTCAACCTTACCGGAGACCTCGGCAAAGACATACTTGACGAGACGCTGTGGATGGATGCCGACAGCATTGCACTGTACGATTCCAATAAAAAAGTGACAGGATTCATGGCCTGTGTCGAGGGCTCTCCGTTTGATTTCCGTACACCTACTGCAATAGGCAAGCGCATAGACACGGACAATGACCAACTGAAAGTGACAGGAGGATATGACCATTGCTACCAGTTGCGCAACGACGGCGACCTCTCAAAGCCTGTCGCTCGCCTGAAGGATAATAACACTGGGCTTTACATGGAGGTATATACCACAGAACCTGCCGTGCAGATATACACCGCAAACGGTCATCGCGGAAACATCATAGGCAAGGACGGCAAGGCTTATGTACGCCGCAATGCCATCTGTTTCGAGACCATGCACTTTCCAGACTCTCCTAACAAGCCACAATGGCCGTCTACAATACTGCGCCCTGGAGAGACATTTCACAGCACGACAATATACAGATTCGGGAAATAAGGGTTGGCCGCTTGGCGGTTTAGCTGTTTGGTAATTTGGTGATTATTGATTACAGTCGCTACAGCCAATATAGACTCTATCGTTGCGACTCGTCCATAGACAAACAAAACCGTATAACCGGAAGACCGCACAACCGAAGGTTCCGCCTCCTACAGCTCATAAAGTTTCACACTGCTCTGCTCGTGAAGATAGTCACGCCTTATGGAAAGCACACGCTGCCATTTATGGGAAGAGAAATCAGGCTTGACATCAAGCGTATACGGATGTAGGCTTTCAAGACGCGAAAGGAGCACCCCAACAGTAAGATTCTCCACCGACTCAGCAGGGACGAACGTCACATCGCTGTCATCCTTGTCATTGCCTATCTGCTGTATCACACGCGCCTGCTGCAAGTCATACACCAGTTCGGCAAGGACACGCATAGGCACTCTCACCTCTTTCTTTATCTCCAGCAGAGTGAGCGGACGCCGCCCATCCTTGAAACGTCGGCAGATTTTCGCCATAACCATGACGGAAAGCATGACGCGGTGCTTCTGCGACAGTTCGCCAATGTCTGTACGGGTGCGGAAATCCTCAAGATTCTGATTGGTATATGCCAGTTCTGCACCGACAAGGACTATCGTCCATGTAAACTGCAACCAAAGCATGAACAGCGGAAGGGCGGCAAAAGAGCCGTAGATGGCATTGTAGCTTGACACCCACAACTGGGAGTTGACATAGAAATATTGCAGAAGCTGCATCGCCACGGCGGCAAAAAACGCCGGCAACACGGCACACCGCCAGCGGACATGGGTGTTTGGCATGAAGACATACAGCACGGAAATGATGCAGGTAAGCAGGAGAAGCGGAAGAATATCCATGCCTATCCTCATCAGCGACCCTATCACAAGCACCTCGTCCACGATAGACGACACGGAACCTATCCACAGCGTAACGCCCGACATGACTATTATCATGATGGGCAGGATGAAGAACATCGCCAGATAATCCGTGAACGTACGTGTCAGCGAGCGTTGGGACTTCACTCCCCAAATGTCATTGAACGCGACCTCAATGTTCATCGTCAGCATGATAATCGTATAGAGCATGAACAAAAGTCCGATACCGAAGACGACACCGCTCTTGGTGTTTACGAGATAGGAATTGACAAAACCTATAATCACCTCTGCCACCTGAGGCTGGCCGTCAAGCGTAGAACGGAACCACGACTCGATATATTTGTTGTAGCCGAAGCCTCTTGCCACAGCAAATATCACAGCGACGACGGGCACTATGGCGAGGAGAGTGGAATACGTCAGCAGCGAGGCGGCATTCATCACACGCTTTGTGGTGAAGTCCTCCCAAAGGGCTTTTGATATCCGTCGTATGCTTTCCTTGTTTACCATAGTATATAATAGAACTCGATAGGTGAGAAGGCGCAACGGCCTTTTTGCTTTCTCCGCCCGCCACATGCGGAGAAAAAGAAAAAAAGAGAACAGAGTTCCTGTAAGCCGGGTTCTGTACTCGCCGGCAGTAACACGATGTCACGACGGCCAGTGCTTGTCATTTATCTATCATGCCGGTCACCCGACACGTCTTCCTTGCGGTATAGCGTTTTACCCTCTGCCTCGGACGAGCAGCCCTCAGACGGCAGTTTACATAAACTTGCAGCTCCCAAGACGCACAGCCACGATGTCACCACCGCGCTGGTGAGCCCTTACCTCACCTTCTCACCCTTACCGGCAAGCCGGCGGTTATTTTCTTCTGCGTTACTCAGCCATCACTGACTGCTTGTATTTTCGCAAGTGGGATGCTCTGCGCTGCCCGGACTTTCCTCTCGCGACACACGCCGCCAGCGACAAGCCGGAACTCTGTTATCATTACAAAGTCCTGACAGACGGCATCTGTCCGTCTGTCAGGACACTATTGTCATTTCTTCGTTTCTGTCATGTCACCTTCTATATAAAGGCGCACGACCTCAGGGGTGCCGTTGGTACGCACGGTGATTGTCTTCTTGAAATGTCCCGGGAATCTCCCTGCACCGTTGTACATGATTTTCAGTTCGCCCTTTTCTCCTGGCAAGACAGGAGTCTTTGTGTATGTCGGGACTGTACATCCGCAGCTTGCCACAGCCTGATTGATGACCAGCGGCTTGTCGCCAGCATTGGTGAATGTGAAGGCGCAGCTCTGCTTCGCGTCAGCCTCCGAGAACTGGCCGAAGTTATGCACTGTCTTCTCGAACTTTATCTTAGCCTGTGCCGATGCCGTCATCACGCAGACAAGCATCATGAGGAGTGTAAAGAATATCTTTTTCATAATTTCCCGGTGTCTTGTTTTCTGTTTCCTAACCTAAGTATTTCATGAGTATCTTCGCATTGCCGCTCTCACGGAGCTTGGCGATAGACTTCTCGCGTATCTGGCGGACACGCTCGCGGGTAAGGCCGAGCTGGTCGCCGATTTCCTCGAGTCCCTTCTCATGGCATCCTATACCGTAGCACTCGCGGATAATGGTTATCTCGCGGTCCTTGAGCACTTTAGAGAGCACATTGTTCAGTTCCATCGCCATTGACTCGTGGTCTACATTGCGGTCGGTACGGGAGTCGTCGCCCGAAGCCATGACATCAAGCATACAGTTGTCCTCGCCGTCCTGGAAAGGGGCATCGATACTCACATGATGTCCGTCGGCCATAAGGCTCTGCCCTATCTTCTCCTCATCAATGTTCGTGGCGGCGGCAAGCTCGGAGACAGACGGATGGCGCTGGTTCTCCTGCTCGAACTTGTTGATTTCGTGGTTTATCTTGTTAAGCGAGCCCACCTGATTCAGCGGCAGACGCACGATGCGGCTCTGCTCGGCGATAGCCTGCAGGATAGACTGGCGTATCCACCACACGGCGTAGGAGATGAACTTGAAGCCGCGGGTCTCGTCAAACTTCTGCGCAGCCTTTATCAGTCCTATGTTGCCCTCATCGATAAGGTCGGTGAGAGTAAGGCCCTGATGCTGATACTGCTTTGCCACAGAGACCACGAAACGGAGATTGGCTGTCACGAGCTTCTCCTTCGCACGCTCTCCTGCCGGTCCACCTTTCCTGATTTTCTGCGCCAGTTCTATTTCCTCGTCGATAGAGATAAGCGGGGCTCTGCCAATCTCCACGAGATACTTGTCAAGAGCCTCACTGGAACGATTGGTAATACTTTTCTGAATCTTTAATTGTCTCATCCTGTAACTTTTTACTTTATTAAATACGCGTATACGGACATATAAGGTACTAAAACCTTACAAAATTACATAAAATAACCCATATATCTGCATTTTATTGCCCTGTATTTTGAATAATTAACAAAATATTCTGATGCCTGCCTGTCACAGATTATAGGAAAAAAACAACGGAAAATGTCCTCCATACCCTTTATGCCGGTCCAACAAACGATTCCGGATGAAGACTCACACAATGCGGTTTCAGCCGTCAGAGGCTGTCACTTCATAAAACAAAAGGTGACCCTTCACCATATAAAGGGTCACCTTTTACAACACAAACGGTGACCTTTCACATGGCGAAAGGTCACCGTTCCCAACACGTAGTAAAACAGCATGTTACACAACACCCGTCAAGATGTCTGCCAGCTGACGGCCAATATATTCTCTCACTTGATGTTATTGTACTTTATCTCCCACTCAGCATATTCTCTCTGCCTGCCGTCGACAAAGTCTGTAGCCGTGACGACAGTTCTCTCTGCGGAGTTTTCCTTGTATGTCATGCGACAAGACCATGTGTTGTTGCCGTCATTTTCAGATATTTCCGTGGCAAGATGCTTTGACGGATTGCCCATGAGGCCGAAGGAAGCAAATACCCTCGTTATGTCTCCGGCAGCGAAATCATAATACTCCAGAGAGCCCGGCACTATCCAGTTAAGGTCCAGTTGCCGATGCAGATTCAGCAGTGCAGGGTCTGCATAAGTGATTGTCACGACACCTCCGCTTGTGCTCTTTATGCTCTTCACGTTGCCGCCTCCCCATGTGAAATCATACTTGTCCCATGTGGT
Source organism: Prevotella sp. (assembly GCA_029054825.1). Taxonomy (GTDB): domain Bacteria; phylum Bacteroidota; class Bacteroidia; order Bacteroidales; family Bacteroidaceae; genus Prevotella. Next base: position 14,420 of record JAIDEM010000176.1, read on the forward strand.
CGTGGCATCATTGTTCCTGGTGTTAAGGAGATAGCCGGAGGCATCGTATGCGGCAGTCCAGTCGGAGGCTTTGTCGTCCTCGCTCCATTTATAGTTACCCTCTACTACACGGCCATCGGCAAGACGCGCATAGTGACGGCTTTCCTCGTCTACGACAACCTTTCCCGACGGATGGTATGTATTCACGGTCTTGCAATCGGCTACAACCTCACTGCCGCTCCAAGTGAAACGCCATGTCTGTTCCGCCATACAATAGCTGTCGGCTGAATTTGAATTCAAATCCTCGCGCCAGCGCGAGACCATACGCAAAGGCTTTCCGTCCTGATATACTATGAGATAAGTGTGTGTCTCAGGGAAATAAGTCGGATTTTCAGAGTCGGCAGACTGGTTATAATACATCGTTTTCGTTATCTCCACCGTTCCAGAACCCAGTTTGTCAGGTTCTTCTCCCGCATAATCATCCGCGGTCTGCGTGATGGCTATCACAACCTTCTGGTCTTCACATATTATGACAATGTACGCCGTGCGTGAAGTTCCAGTGCAGTTGGCGTCCAAGGTAAATGTCACGACAGCGTCTCCAGCACTGCCGTTCCTTGTATCCACGTGCAGCCATTCTACCTCTCCCACACCGCCAGCAGGTGTTGTCTGTGTGTATGCACTCCACGCTGCAGCGGCTGTGAAGCGTATCTCGCCAGGGGTCTGCCCGGCAGAGAAGCTGATGCTGCTTGCCTGTCCCTCGCCCAACTGAATTTTACCGGTACCTCCATCATCGGTACACGAGACCATTGCCGTCAATGACATGAGCAATGATGTAAGGATTAAAAATATTCTTCTTTTCATTTCCATATTGTTTTATCTTTTTGAATTAAACGATTCTACAATCAGGTGGACACAGTCCATGTATAATCCCTGTCACACATGGCATCACCATCAGCGCACGATATAGTATCGCGTAGGGAAGCACACGCACAGTATCAGGAGCAGCAACAAGAGAGCTACAAGCCCGAAGACGGCATACGCCATGACGACACATATCAGATAAATAGCCATCAGTCCCATTATTGAGTACACTGTCATCCACCGCGCAGCCTTCTTGCCATACAGGTCACGATATTTCTTGTACCAATGACGCAGTATGAAGAACGGCACGGAGAAGACTACCGCCAGATTGGCAAGAATGCCCAGGCAAGCCATGAGAATCCACATCCCGCCAGGATGATCCGGTGTATCTTCTATAAAGCCCGAGCCGACAGCGACGGTGACACCTGACATCACACAGCTTGCCACCATCATACCTATTGCGGCATATACAGGCGGCAACAGCAGCTTGTTGAAGCGTTTTGCCGGTATAACGTCGGCATCACATCTGTCATTGAACCACGATGCGAGTGCCTTAGGCTTGAACGCATAGCATACTGTAAAGACCATGGCTGCCAGTCCGACAATGAGAAACACCACACCGAACAGCATCAGCGGTATCGCCGCCCACCCCATCTTTGAATGGAGCTTACCTGTATCAAAGGCATCGGTCTTCCCTGCCTTGGCATCTCCGCCAGCCTGCTCCACCTTCACGCCATTCTCCGCAGGGACAGCCTTGACGGGAGCCTTCTCCACCGGAGCAACGGCAGTCTCCGCCTCCTGAGCGTCCAGAGATGCAACGGCAGGCGTATCTACCACCCTTTTGCAACAGTATGTCGCCACATAGGCAGTGTTTCCCTCATACTCAAAGCGTATCATATCGCCCTCTATGGCTATGGCGTCTATCTCATAGCCACGGGTCACCATGCCCAGCTGCTTCTGATAGTTTGGTGAATCCCAGACCGTCAGTTCGCTGTCCGTCACCACCCATTTCTCTCCTGCCGCCAGATTCTGTACCAGGCAGAGGAGGAGTGCCACGACTGCCATCCGTTTCAATGGCAATACCCTGCAGATCCAGTCTCCACTATGCATCACCTTGGTTTCTCCTTTCCTGTTGACGGTTTGCAAAATACCTGAAGGCGCTGCCTATCAAGCCAAACAGTTTCACTAATATCCAACGTATGACGCGTACGCAGTCATACAT
>JAIDEM010000177.1 GCA_029054825.1 Prevotella sp.
TATTGAGACAATTCAAGTGGAAAAGAAAGTCAGAAGAGGAGGCGGAAACACCTGTAAAGAAAGACAAAGTTATGGGATATAGATATATAACTTACAATGAGCGTTTGAATGAGAAGCTTAATGAACATTCAAGATGTTGCACTTCTATCTTGAATGTTCAATGAAACAAAAGTTTGGATTGTAATTTTAATTCATCATTTATGAGCATAATAAAACAGAACAAATTGTATCTTTTGTTATTGATGTTACCATTAGTATTAAAATCTTGTGTTATGGATCATATGCCTTTAGGCTATTGTGTCAAGAATTGTACAGAAGATACGCTATTTATAGATTTGACTGTTTCAGACACGTTAACAGATGATATCTATTTGGGGATGCATCCAGAGGGAAGGGTAGTCATAGATTCAGAGGATACGACTTCTGTGTATATTCATGGAAAAAAGGTAATATTACATAATTTCTACTATGTATTGCCGGATTCAACCTCTGTAGGTGTATATCCTTTAAACAAAGATACTTGTTACATATATGCTATAAAGAAACAGATAATTACATGTTATACGTTAGGCGAGATTCGTATGAAAAAGCTTTATGACAGACAGATTATAACAAAGAAAGACTTCCGTGACCGCTTGTTTGAGTATAGATATATAGATTCCATCCGTTGTCGGAATTAACTTGGTACGCACTTAATCTTGCCGATGGTTTTCCCGTTAATATAGTTGACATATGACTTTTATGAATATGACAAAAATAACTCGGATTTTGATTTTATTGTTCTGTTTTCGTGATGATTTGTGGTATAAAATATAAATTATGAATATAATATGAATATAAAAAGAGCAAATAAGATATTGATGTGTATGTCTTTGACATTGATAACATTTATTTCTTGCACATCATGGCAAGAGATAAATCGAATAAAGAATTGTACGAAAGACACATTGCTTGTCGAGTTGACAGAGTCTGATACTCTTGACGATTGGATGTATTGGGATGAGAATCCAAAAGACACTCTTTGGATGAATTTGCCAAAAGATACAACTGTAATTTATGTACGTGGGGAAAAAGCAGTCATAAAAAACGATCACTATGTATTACCAGACTCATTCCTGTTTACAGGTACAATATTTGCTTATGATACGTATTATATTCATGCCATAAAGTGGCAAGATGTGAAACATTATCCACTGGAAGAAATACGTTCAAGAAAACTCTACGACACCCAGACTGTAACAAGGAAAGACTTCCGTGACCGCTTGTTTGAGTATAGATATATAGATTCCATCCGTTGTCGGAATTAACTTGGTACGCACTTAATCTTGCCGATGGGTTTCCCGTTAATGTAGTTGACATATGACTTTTATAGTTAATAGCAATTTCAGATTGTTATCAGCAGGAGAAGGCTTTGTATCTCCGAATTATACGTCATCAGGCTACCGTCGACTCGGTCGGACAGAGACGTATTCCTACGACAGCTCCGACAGACTGATACAGGTAGACAGGAATAACAGCGTCTACCAGACGATGGGGTATGACGTGAACGGCAATATCCTGTCCAAGACCGATGTCGGCACTTACAACTATGATACGGCCAAGAGACACGCCGTGACAAGTATAGATGTCACGGGCGGTAAATACAGTCCAGGCGAGCAGTCCGTGACATACAACTTCTTCGGCAAGGTGGAGACCATAGGAGAGTGGAACGGCGACAAGTACCATGAACTGAATATCACATACGGTCCGGACATGGAACGGTGGAAGAGCGTGCTCACCACGAATCATGAAGAGAAGCGCACCGTCATCTACTCCGACTCCTACGAGTGTGTGACGGAGAACGGGCAGACACGCGAGTTCTACTATCTCGGCGAGAATGTCATCCTTGTCCGCCAGACGGGAAAGTCTGATATCGTCTGCCATGCCATAACGGACAATCAGGGCAGTATCCTCTGCATAGTCGACGATGACGGCAAGCGCCTGTTCGAGGCGGCATACGACGCATGGGGAAAGCAGGAGACGATAACGAACACGATAGGCTTCCTCCGCGGATATACAGGCCATGAGATGCTTCCTGAGTTCGGGCTGATAAACATGAACGGCAGGGTGTACGACCCGTCCCTCGGGCGCTTCCTCTCTCCCGACAACTATGTGCAGATGCCCGACAATACGCAGAGCTTCAACCGCTACTCGTATTGTATAAACAATCCTCTGAAATATGTAGATCCGAGTGGTGAATTCTGGCATCTCGTTGTCGGTGCCGTTTTCGGCGGAATCTTTAATTGGGCCATGCACGGATTCCAACTCAATGCAAGCGGACTTGGCTATTTCGCCGTTGGAGCTATGGCAGGAGCGGCAAGCTCGGCAATGTTCTCTGGCATTAGTGCAACAATGGCAAACGGTAGCTTCTGGGCTGGTGCAGCAGGCTCCGGGGTATCTTCCACGGGAGTCTTTGCAGGCGCCGCCTCAGGCGCCGGTGCAGGCTTTGCAGGAGGTTTCATCACCACAGCAGGAAATTCTTGGGTTGAAGGACATGGTTTTGGTGCAGGTCTTGTAGCGGGTCTGAAATCTGGAAGTGCCGGGGCATTGGCAGGAGGAATCACCGGCGGAATCACCGGTGGTCTGGACGCATGGGACAAAGACCTGAATATTTGGACAGGAAAGGCAAAGCTCGATTTGAGCGGTGCATGTTCATGTTCAGGAGGTATCCCGTCAGATTTAAAAAACGGGAAACAAACTGTCACAGGAAAATACGTTGGAAAGTTTGAACGCGTAAATGTGTATGAGACCAAGAGACTTGGAAGTTTAATTACTCCAGAAGCTGATGGTCTGTATCATTATAGTGCCGTTACTGTTCCAGAACGTGGTATTATAGCCGCAGAAGGAGTTTTTACTGGTGGGTCGCAGAAAGGGAGAGCAATGATGCAACATGAATTTGGGCATATCTTACAGCATCGCGATTTTGGAGCGTATGCATATTGGCATATAATTGCCCCAGAGAGTCTTGCCAGTGCAACTTTTTCCCCATCATCCCATTATAAATTTTGGACAGAGACATGGGCTAATTACTTAGCTAAAGAATATTTTGGTAAAATGTGGCTTGGAGGAGTACATTATCCTGCAAGTAATATCAATCCTTTTAACTGGTCTAGGATGTTTGCAACAAAAATATATGGCCTCATGCGTTCTAACCATTTACTTTTTTAGAATAATCATGAAAGTAAAGAACAATTTTTAATTATATGAATATGACCAAGAACAAAATACATCTTTTAGCGTGCACCTTAATGGTTGTTTGTCTATTATCGTCTTGTGTGTACGACTCAATGGTTGTTGCATTCTTTAAGAATTGTACCAATGATACATTGTTTATCGGCGTGTCGCATCATGATAATATAGACAGTGTGAATCGTCAATTAGAATGTGGCTATATTAAAGATTACAACTCTCTGAATTCTTGCGAGTTGCCTCTATGGAAGCAAACGGAACGTAGTAGATATATTAATATTATATATCCTGACTCTTTATGTTCCATGACAGGTGACTTATTTGAAAAGACCGATACCAACTATTTTTTCTTAATCAGATATGCAGACGCTAAGAATTATTCGCTGGATGAAATCCGTGACAAGAAACTGTTCGGGAAATGTATTGTCACAAGAGATGCCGACGGTAAGTTTGATAGGAATATAAGATACATGGAATAGTTATGACTATATGTGAAAACTTAGTGACGATGGGAATATAAAAACAAGTAAGGACTTAAGTGGGAAATATTATGTTGAAACGATTATTAAGATTATTTGGACTGGAAAGTACGCAGGAGAAAGAGCCTGTAAAGAAAGTTCAGAAACGTGTAAAACTTAAAGGTAAAGTTGTTGCAAAAGAACTTATAGGGCATGATGCTGAATACATGTACCACTCTGTGTCAGAAGATCCAGGTGTATGTCCTGTATGCCATACGGCGTTGGAAAAAATACCAAACCTTGATTATCGTATGCATAAGAAAAAAGGGGATGTATTTTATACTTATGACGGATTCTGTATCGTTACAGAGAAATTTAAAAGTTTCTGTGATGCCAATGATTACCGGAATTTGAAGTTTACGGTTTTACCCAAGTCTCCGGGATATTATGTCTTTGAGGCGGAAGATGTCTTTAGATGTGATCCGGTACGTAGTCGGTTCTCCTATGGCAAGAAACAGGAATGTTGTGGACAATACAACTGGATAACAATGGGTACAAAGTTGTGCAAGAGCAAGGAATTCTATTTGCCGACAGATGACTTTATCAGTAGTAGGGATTATTGGTTAGGCGATGGTAACCGCAAATCCACTGAAATAATTATTGGGACAAAGACTGCAGGCAAGATGAAACAGGCAGGAATATCCGGTATATATTTTGATGATGTCATAGAATAATGCTTTCAGAAAATATAAGGTTGCTCGTATTCGTAAGGTATGACTGAGGAGGAAACCTACAAAGGATAGAATACCGCCATATAGAACACCGTTGTTGTAAGCAAGTTGATTGGTTATGATTTTGATAGGAAATAGTAATTTCAGATTCGCCATACGACCTTGCTCCTGTCGACTATCGGCAGAAGAGGATTTGATGTTTTTGAAATATACTTTATCGGACTACCGTCGGTTCGGACGGACAGAGTCGTATTCCTACGACAGCTCCGACAGACTGGGCCTATTTACATCTACAGTAGCAACTTGATGCTCGTTAGGCATTGGTGTCGCTCCTGCTTATTTCTGTGGAGAAGTGGTTGGTGCAATAGGGGGGCTGTTTGGCGCAGAAGCAGGGGGATTGATAGCAGGTTATATGTTTGATTTTGGATTCTAAAAAAACAAATTATGAGAAAGTTCTTTGAGTTGCTATATTTTGGGGCTTATTATTATGTGTGGATAATTACCCGTGTTGTTAGATGGCAAACCATGCCATTAGTCAGATGGTTGGTTATTCATATGCAGTATATAATACCTCACGGTAAAGAGAGGCTTGCCAAGAAGAATCTAACGCCTGAACGACATGCTGAAAATACGGTACAATTATGTGAAAAACTTTCAGAATCGAACTACGGGCACATGTTTGAGTGGCATATCCGTCCTATGTTGATCTCGTTTTACACTTTTGTCTATTTTGACATAATGTGGATACTCCGCATAATATTTGGCAGTGATTGGGGGATAATCCGGATAAACAGTGCGAATGGCGGAATCATCTTTACAGTGATAGGTACTCTTGCCATGTTCAGTGCATCGAGAATGGAGGCTACTGTTGGACAGGACAAGACAATTAGGAAATACAGGCGTAAGCCCAAGTCCGTACACCACAAGGCATTGGCGTTGTTCTTGGGGTGCTGTGCATTGGTGCTCTTGGTTTTTTACTTCCTGTTTTTGAGACGATAGTGGCAGATAAAGAAAGGAATAATATGTTGAAACGATTATTGAGACAATTCAAGTGGAAAAGAAAGTCAGAAGAGGAGGCGGAAACACCTGTAAAGAAAGACAAAGTTATGGGATATAGATATATAACTTACAATGAGCGTTTGAATGAGAAGCTTAATGAACATTCAAGATGTTGCACTTCTATCTTGAATGTTCAATGAAACAAAAGTTTGGATTGTAATTTTAATTCATCATTTATGAGCATAATAAAACAGAACAAATTGTATCTTTTGTTATTGATGTTACCATTAGTATTAAAATCTTGTGTTATGGATCATATGCCTTTAGGCTATTGTGTCAAGAATTGTACAGAAGATACGCTATTTATAGATTTGACTGTTTCAGACACGTTAACAGATGATATCTATTTGGGGATGCATCCAGAGGGAAGGGTAGTCATAGATTCAGAGGATACGACTTCTGTGTATATTCATGGAAAAAAGGTAATATTACATAATTTCTACTATGTATTGCCGGATTCAACCTCTGTAGGTGTATATCCTTTAAACAAAGATACTTGTTACATATATGCTATAAAGAAACAGATAATTACATGTTATACGTTAGGCGAGATTCGTATGAAAAAGCTTTATGACAGACAGATTATAACAAAGAAAGACTTCCGTGACCGCTTGTTTGAGTATAGATATATAGATTCCATCCGTTGTCGGAATTAACTTGGTACGCACTTAATCTTGCCGATGGTTTTCCCGTTAATATAGTTGACATATGACTTTTATGAATATGACAAAAATAACTCGGATTTTGATTTTATTGTTCTGTTTTCGTGATGATTTGTGGTATAAAATATAAATTATGAATATAATATGAATATAAAAAGAGCAAATAAGATATTGATGTGTATGTCTTTGACATTGATAACATTTATTTCTTGCACATCATGGCAAGAGATAAATCGAATAAAGAATTGTACGAAAGACACATTGCTTGTCGAGTTGACAGAGTCTGATACTCTTGACGATTGGATGTATTGGGATGAGAATCCAAAAGACACTCTTTGGATGAATTTGCCAAAAGATACAACTGTAATTTATGTACGTGGGGAAAAAGCAGTCATAAAAAACGATCACTATGTATTACCAGACTCATTCCTGTTTACAGGTACAATATTTGCTTATGATACGTATTATATTCATGCCATAAAGTGGCAAGATGTGAAACATTATCCACTGGAAGAAATACGTTCAAGAAAACTCTACGACACCCAGACTGTAACAAGGAAAGACTTCCGTGACCGCTTGTTTGAGTATAGATATATAGATTCCATCCGTTGTCGGAATTAACTTGGTACGCACTTAATCTTGCCGATGGGTTTCCCGTTAATGTAGTTGACATATGACTTTTATAGTTAATAGCAATTTCAGATTGTTATCAGCAGGAGAAGGCTTTGTATCTCCGAATTATACGTCATCAGGCTACCGTCGACTCGGTCGGACAGAGACGTATTCCTACGACAGCTCCGACAGACTGATACAGGTAGACAGGAATAACAGCGTCTACCAGACGATGGGGTATGACGTGAACGGCAATATCCTGTCCAAGACCGATGTCGGCACTTACAACTATGATACGGCCAAGAGACACGCCGTGACAAGTATAGATGTCACGGGCGGTAAATACAGTCCAGGCGAGCAGTCCGTGACATACAACTTCTTCGGCAAGGTGGAGACCATAGGAGAGTGGAACGGCGACAAGTACCATGAACTGAATATCACATACGGTCCGGACATGGAACGGTGGAAGAGCGTGCTCACCACGAATCATGAAGAGAAGCGCACCGTCATCTACTCCGACTCCTACGAGTGTGTGACGGAGAACGGGCAGACACGCGAGTTCTACTATCTCGGCGAGAATGTCATCCTTGTCCGTCAGACGGGCAAGTCGGATATCGTCTGCCATAACAGACAATCAGGGCAGTATCCTCTGCATAGTCGATGATGACGGCAATCGGCTGTTCGAAGCGGCATACGACGCATGGGGAAAGCAGGAGAGGATAACGAACACGATAGGCTTCCTCCGCGGATATACAGGCCATGAGATGCTTCCGGAGTTCGGGCTGATAAACATGAACGGCAGGGTGTACGACCCGTCCCTCGGTCGCTTCCTCTCTCCCGACAGCTATGTGCAGATGCCCGACAATACACAGAGCTTCAACCGCTACTCGTACTGCATAAACAATCCGCTGAAATATGTAGATCCGAGCGGAGAACTGTTCGGCATAGATGATATTCTGATAGCGTTTGCCGCATTCAATATCGCAAGCAGTATGATGCAGGCAGCGTTTAATGGCGAGAACATCTGGAAAGCAGGCGGTCTCAGCCTTCTGTCGTCAGCGGCAAGTTTCGGTGTAGGAGCCGCTTTCGGAAGTGCCGGCACTCTTGGCCACGAGCTTCTCCGTGCCGGTGCGCACGGACTTGCCGGCGGAGTGGTAGGAGTATTGAGCGGCGACAATTTCTTCTCTTCGGCAGCGTCAGGCATGGGAGCGTCCCTCATGGGTTCATATGCCCAGACATCCAGGCTCTCGCCGTCACAGCTGATAGCAGGCACCACAGTCATGGGAGGTGCCTTGGAATGGGCAACAGGAGGGAACTTTTTCTCAGGCGCCATGAGAGGGCTGGCCATCGGCGCCATGAACTTTGCGGAGCATGATATTATTGAATACCATCGTGACAAATCCGGGAATATATACGGCAATGTCTCTGCAGTAGAAGTCACGGGACATAGAAATGCTTTCGCCAGATCTTTGTTTGGTCTTGCCGGTGCGGTGAACAGTATAGGACATATAGCTGGACAAGACATAAGGATGGGTAGTAATGGAAAACTCTATTTCCGCCATCAAAATGGAAGAATCTTCAAGGGAAACCAATATGTCACAACAAAGGCTTTGAAAACGGTACCGTATGCCAAACAGTTAGGATTGGGGATAAGTGTAGTCTCCGAAGTGCCTGATGTTATGTATGCTTATAACAAATATGGTATGCACAGTCGGGAATATCAACGTGCTCTTGCTGTGGCGAATGGAAGAATAGTAGGAGGATTTGTTGGTGCAGACGTAGGAGGAAAAGCATGTGGTGTAGTAACAGCATATGTTGCAGGTTCTTTGTCTTTGGGAGTCGGTGCAGCCCCAGCCTATGTCGGTGGAAGGATGGTTGGTACAATCGGAGGAAGCATGTGGGGTGCAGAAATTGGAGGGTGGTTCGCAGGTTATATGTTTGATTTGGGATTCTAAAAAATAAGTTATGAGAAAGTTTTTTGAGTTACTGTATTTTGGGGCTTATTATTTTGTGTGGATGAAAGAGCGTATTGTCGGCAAGTTAGTAAATCCTGTTATGAGTTATTTACTTATAGGAATATCGTATATGTTGCCTTGTGTTAAGCGTAATCTTGCAAAACGTGGATTAACCCCGAAACAGCATGTTGATAATACAATAAAACTATGTGATAGCCTTGGTGAATCCAACTATGGACATATATTTGAATGGCAGATTTATCCCATGTTGATTTCATTCTACGTTTTTGCCTATTTTGACATAATGTGGATTCTCCGCATGATATTTGGCAGCGATTGGGGTATAATACAGATAAACGGTGCGAATGGAGAAATCATCTTGACGGTGATAGGCGCTCTTGCCATGTTCAGTGCGTCAAGAATGGAGGCGACAGTGGGACAAGACAAGACAATCAAGAAATACAGGCGTAAGTCTAAATCCGTACACCGCAAGGCCTTGGCGTTGTTCCTTGGGTGCTGTGCATTGGTGCTTTTAGGTTTTTACTTCCTGTTTTTGAGGCGATAACAAACTATTAGGAGAACGAAAGACTTTAAGTTATGCCTTTCATAAGGAATAGCAATTTCATAACACCTATATATTCTTACTCCTGCCGACAGTCGGCAGGAGAGGATTTGATGCCTCAGAGTTATACTTCATCATGCTATTATCGATTTTGGAGGACAGAGACCTATTCCTATGACAGCTCCGACCGACTTATACAGGTAGACAGGAATAACAGTGTCTACCAGACGATGGCGTATGACGTGAACGGCAATATCCTGTCCAAGACAGATGTCGGCACTTACAATTATGATACGGACAAGAGACACGCCGTGACGAGCATAGATGTCACGGACAGCAAGTACCGTCCGGGCGAGCAGTCCGTGACATACAACTTCTTCGGCAAGGTGGAGACCATAGGAGAGTGGAACGGCGACAAGTACCATGAGCTGAACATCACATACGGTCCGGACATGGAACGCTGTAAGAGCGTGCTCACCACCAATCATGAAGAGAAGCGCACTATCATCTACTCCGACTCCTACGAGTGTGTGACGGAGAACGGGCAGACACGCGAGTTCTACTATCTCGGCAAGAATGTTATTTTGCAGGCTATATGTTCGATTTGGGGTATTAAAGAAATAAGTCATGAGAAAGTTTTTAGAGTTAATATATTTTGGAGCTTATTATTTTGTGTGGCTGTTTGACCGAATGGTAGGAAGGCATCTAAAACCAGTTGTGTATCCTATACTTGTTTTATTCTTGCAAATTCCTTATTTTAAGCGTAATCTTGCAAAACGTGGACTGACCCCAAGGCAGCATGTGGATGCTACACTGAAATTGTGTGATAAACTTGCGGATTCGAACTATGGTCATATATTTGAATGGCATATTTATCCAATGTTGACTTCATTCTATGTTTTTGTCTATTTTGACATAATGTGGATACTCCGCATAATATTTGGCAGTGATTGGGGGATAATCCGGATAAACAGTGCGAATGGCGGAATCATCTTTACAGTGATAGGTACTCTTGCCATGTTCAGTGCATCGAGAATGGAGGCTACTGTTGGACAGGACAAGACAATTAGGAAATACAGGCGTAAGCCCAAGTCCGTACACCACAAGGCATTGGCGTTGTTCTTGGGGTGCTGTGCATTGGTGCTCTTGGTTTTTTACTTCCTGTTTTTGAGACGATAGTGGCAGATAAAGAAAGGAATAATATGTTGAAACGATTATTGAGACAATTCAAGTGGAAAAGAAAGTCAGAAGAGGAGGCGGAAACACCTGTAAAGAAAGACAAAGTTATGGGAAATAGATATATAACTTACAATGAGCGTTTGAATGAGAAGCTTAATCTTTTAGGTTTCAGGCGAAAGAATAAAGAGACTTTTATAAAGAAATATGGAGATGGTGTGCAAAGCATCGTGTGGGGACATTCTACATATCATGATGAGCCACATATAAAATATTATTCAGTATCAGTCTTTATAGATTTTCCTGTTGTGAAGAGAATTGAAAAAGAATCTGGTGTGCTGACAAGTGGTTTTGGGCGTGAATTGGGATATTTAGCTCCGGATCCTTATTATAAGGAATGGCGATTGGCAGATGTTGCAACAGAAGAGGAAGTCGCTGATGTAATTGATGAGGTTGTCGGATTGATAGAATATGCTATGCCTGTGGTGGATAGATGTTCTATAATAAGAAATGTAATAAGGGATATGGAGGATAATAAACTGAAATTTGGTATGAATGCAAAAGTTCTGTCGCCAGTCCTTTATCTTGCTGATGGTCAGCCAGAGATGGCTTGCAAGTATGTGGACAACATCTTAAGTAACTTGGAAAGAAGATTCCAGATAGAGGTCTGCGAGACCCAAAGGCTTCGGGAACTGTATGGTACAGACAATATAGATGTAAATTCGGGTCTGCAAAGAGAACTGGAAAACTATAGAATATATGCGGAAAAATTGAAAAACTATGTTTTAACCCAAATGGATCATTAGATTTCATAGTCGTTTCATATTTATCATGTATTGTAACCCTTTGAGTAAGTGGGAACAGAGAAAGTATGAGCACCTTGCAGAGCGTGAAAATGGTCGAATGTGATTTTTAGGAAAAAATATCTGCGTTATCAGTGCAATCTGCGTGGTATAATGATTAATGTGTCATGCGGTTTCTGCAAAATTCTGCTTGATAACACGGGATTATGCGGGCACATGGCTGTAAGAAAACCGCCTTTTTTCAATGTGGAAACTACCTGTTTCTGACATGAAAACTACATTTTTATGTAGCATTATCCAGTGAAGAACTTTATATCAAGTATAACGTCCTATCTCGCATAAAAAGGCAACAGCCACAGAAATTACCAGAAAGACAATTTCAATGGCTGTTTATTCTTTTCAGAGAGTTATCTCGCCTGACCCGAAGCAGCGATGGTGGTCGCTGTCATAAATGACACAGAACTGTCCAGGGGCAACACCATGAATAGGTTTCTCCGAACAGATGCGGTATCTTCCGTCTCCGGTATGCTCTATTGTCGCCCTGTTGATGTCCGCCGTGTGCCGTATCTTGAATGTTATGTCATGCTCAGGCATGATATTGTCAGTGAGGAGATGCAGGTCATGGATGACAAACTCGGCTGTATATGCGCTGTCAGGGTCGTATCCGTGTGAG
>JAIDEM010000178.1 GCA_029054825.1 Prevotella sp.
CGCACGAAAGATGTGCCTGTCATAGGCCCTTCAAAGGCTGGTGCCGTCCTCGAAGGTTCAAAGGACTTTGCCAAGGCGTTCATGAAGCGCCACGGAATCCCTACGGCAGCGTATGAGACATTTGACGGTACGCAGGTGGAAGAGGGATGCAAGTTCCTCGAGACTCTCTCCGCTCCGTATGTGCTCAAGGCAGACGGCCTTTGCGCAGGTAAGGGTGTGCTTATCCTTGACACGCTGGACGAGGCGAAGCGCGAACTGAAAGAGATGCTTGGCGGTATGTTCGGAAACGCCTCTTCGCGTGTCGTGATAGAGGAATTCCTGTCGGGCATAGAGTGTTCTGTCTTTGTTCTCACGGACGGAAAGAACTACAAGATACTGCCGGAAGCCAAGGATTACAAGCGCATAGGTGAGCATGACACCGGTCTTAATACAGGCGGCATGGGCAGTGTCACTCCTGTTCCTTTCGCCACACCTGAGTGGATGGCGAAGGTCGAGGAGCGTATCATAAAGCCTACGGTGAACGGTCTTGCCGCCGATGGCATTGACTATAAAGGCTTTATCTTCTTCGGCCTCATCAATGTCAAGGGTGAACCGATGGTGATAGAGTATAATTGCCGCATGGGAGACCCTGAGACTGAGAGCGTTATGCTCCGCCTGAAGTCTGATATTGTTGACCTTTTCGAAGGCGTTGCAGAAGGAAACCTTGACACAAAGGCCATAGAGTTTGACCCTCGATCTGCCGTTTGTGTCATGATGGTGTCGGGAGGTTATCCGCAGGAGTACAAGAAAGGTTTCCCTATCACTGGCATAGAGGATGTGGAAGGTTCCATCGTCTTCCATTCAGGCACGGCGATGAAGGACGGCGAAGTAGTGACAGCCGGCGGCCGTGTCATAGCAGTGTCTTCCTACGGAAAGGACAAGGAGGAGGCTCTTGCCAAGTCTTTCAAGGAGGCACAGAAGATAAATTTCCAGGGAAAATACTTCCGCTCGGATATCGGAGCGGATTTGTAATGACGGTTATGCGGTTGTATGCGGTTATGTGGTTAAACGGTTTTCATCTGATTTCCTATAATCCGTAACCGCAAAACCGATTTACCGCAAGACCGATTGACCATATAACCGCAACCAACCCTTAATGCGACGATTCCAGAACAATATGGGTGCAAGTCGTCTTGCACTGCCTGTAATGGTGCTTTATAGCGTGTGTCTGTGGGGACTTATGCTCCTTGCAGACTATACGTTGTGGCCACAATGCCTGATATTTCTTGTCAATACGTATCTCATGATGGAGCTGAACAACCGCAATGCCCTCATGAGACGATACAGCCGCATGGTGAGTTGCTCATACATGGCGTTTATGCTCATGTGCCCATGGCTGCTGAGAAACATGGAAGTCATGGTCATGCAGACATTCTTCCTGCTCACGGTGACGCTGCTGTTCATGACATATCAGGAACACAGCCGTATAGGCAGGAAATACGGAGCCTACCTGTTCCTCGGCATTGCCGCCATGATATGGCCTCCATTGGTCTTTGCATTGCCGCTACTGTGGATAGCCGATGCGTTTTTCCTGATGTCGTTCAGTTTCAAGTCTTGGCTCGCTTCACTCCTCGGACTGGCAACACCAATGTGGTGCATCTTGCCGTATATAGTGATAGAGGGCAGATACGAGCTTCTCGACACGTGGCTCGACGCCCTTGTGTTTGACGACAGCACGATACAGGCATTCTGTGACATAAGTACCATATTGCCGTCGACACTGCCCTTGCCGCCTATGAAACTCGCAGCCGAATCGCTCGTCCTTGCAATGTCAATAACAGGGATGATACATTTCCTGCGTCACAGTTCCGATGACAAAATCCATGTGAGGATGCTTTTCAATGTCTTCCATCTCATAGCCATGTCATTCTTCCTGGCATTGGTCATGCTGTATGTCCTGCCGCTGAATGATGTGCCGGGAACAGACATACTGTTCGGGATTATACTCGTCTGCGCCAGCCCTCTCACAGCACATTATATCAATTTCACATCGACACGCCTGACAAACATATCGGTGATAATCGCCATGGTGCTTGTCCTGGCATTGACAATAATACCACTTCTGCACGAATGGACGATATTATAACCATACTTGAAGGCTACGGATATATAGGAATGTTCGTGGCGGCCTTCATCGCCGGCAGTGTATTCCCATGGAGCAGCGAAGCCATAATGCTCGGACTGCAGGCGGCAGGCCTGGACCCTGTCGGTCTTGTCGTATGGGGCACGGCGGGAAATGTGCTGGGTTCCATGTTCAATTACTGGGTTGGACATCTCGGCAGGCTCGATTGGATAGAGAAATATCTGCATGTAAAGAAGGAGTCGCTTGACAAGGCTGAGCGTTTCATGCACGGGCATGGAGCATGGATAGGATTTTTTGCGTTCCTGCCTATCATAGGCAGCGCCATCACCATCATGCTCGGTCTCATGCGTGCCAATATATTCATCACGATGATATCGATAACGATAGGCAAGCTGCTGCGTTATGCACTGCTTGTGTGGGGAGCACACTTTGTCCTGTGACATGTCTGATGTCTCCGCGGCATGTCTGCCGGTGTAGGGCGAATGAGGACACCTTATTTTAAAAACATATAGACTATGGCAACAATCTGGACCAGACGCAAGGAAGATGCGGCGCGTGACAGGCGCACGGCAACTCCATGGAATACCATTGAAGAGAACGCTGCGGCATCGTCGGCAGACGGTTCTTCAACAGCGGAAATAGAAAGGAAGGCAAAACCACAAGACACGAAAGTGTACAATACGGAATCGCCGAAATGACATGAGCCGTATTGTGCGGTTGAACTGTCTGCGAGGGCTTGCATACAGCCTGTACAGGGAATATTGCCACGATAGGGCATTTTTCTTGCCAGAACAGACGTTAATAATAAAAAAAATAATTATCTTTGCAATATATTATTATAGTCCAGACATATGATATGATGTAAAGAAATACGTAGAAAAGAACATATAAAG
>JAIDEM010000179.1 GCA_029054825.1 Prevotella sp.
GGACAAGGCGGCAACGCAAACAATGATGATGTGATGTCAAAGATACTCGCCGAACTTGACGCTCTTAAAAAGAAACAGAATGAGCGTGATAAGGCTGAGAAAATCGCCGACAAGCGAAAGAAACTGAAATCGGCTCTCAAAAAGGATGGGGTGGAGGACACTGAGTGGATTGACTGCTACATCGAAAAACTCAACATTACCGAGGAAACGGACATCGATGAGGAAAAAAACGATGCCCTGAAACTCTACAACAAGTCCAACGCACAGACACCACCATACCAAACACCTGGTAGCACAGGAGGAAAAGGCGGAAATGACATTGACCTTTCCGACCTAAAACCAAAAGCCAAAGAATAAGCAGTAAGCAACAGCTATTCGGAGGTAACAAGATTATTCAGGATAACCCAAAACACAAACACAAAATTTCAAGAAAAATGGGAAACTTTTATGAAGCACAGATTGCCCACAACGGGCATTTTGCAGGCGGTGTCCTTGTTCAGGCAAAGGGAGAGGTAGGGGGTTTTCGCCATGTATTCGTCGCTCTTGCTGGCCCGAAGGCAGGAGTGATGTATCCTACTCATGGTGGCATGATTAAAAATCCGTTCCCGGGAAGAGCGAAGATGTACGCTGGCGACCTTGTAGAATACCGTACAGACGGCACATGCCTGTTGCTGAAGACCTACGAGGTATCCACGGAGTCAAGTGGTGATGTCGTCTATATATCAAGCGGCAAGTGCCCACAGGGAGAGATATTCCGTCACATCCCGTTTGTCGGAGATGTCCTTATGGTGGCACCTGACGAGATAGACGGTACAGGCACAGCTGCAACTGTTATCGCAGTAGAAAACACATTTGACGCTATTGATGGCAGGCAAAACGGCTGGAAAGTGACGCTTTCTGCAACACTCGGTTCTCTCGCTCAGGGAGATATTCTTGTTGAAGCAGAGGAATCTGGAAGTTCAAAGAAAGCGAAGGTCACCAACCCGAACTGTTATCTTGACAAGGATTACGACATGATTTACGAGCCTGCGACTGGCGATGAAGATTTCGACAATGCGCGCTATTTCTTCACTCCAGTACTGATGATGGGACGTGAGTTCGCCTACATCAACCGTATGCAGCCACTTCCTGACTCTATCAAAGCTCTCAACAAGAGCAAGGTGGACGGATGGTACTTACTCTAAGACAGCAACAGTATTAATAAAAATGTAAAAGAAAGGATAACAAAATGCCAAAATTCGATTTCAACACATCGAGATACGCAAGGCTGTTTTCCCCAAAGCAGGTTGACAGAAAACTGCTGATGACTATCGTCAATGACGAGGAAATTATGGGAACAAACAACTCTTGGTATCTCACTCAGGGTAGCGTTGACCCATCCTTTACCCCAGTAGATTCGACAGGCCTTGCTACATTTACGGTCATGGAGCGTAAGCTCAAGAATGCGCCTCTCGCTGACCTACGTGCTCCACTTGGTGATGCAGTACAGATGGACAAGGAGGGACTTGGCTTCTATTCGGCTACTATTCCAGACTTTATCACTCAGAAGTTTGTGGAGACAGCCATGAGCCGCGAGGACAAGGAGAAGCGTTTTGCAATGTTCGGCAATGATACGGAAATCATGAAGCAGTGGATTACTGAAGTTACAACTCTACGCAACTCTATGGATGCTACTATGACATGGATGACTGCACAGCTAATGACGACTGGTAAAATCAACTACGACGGTATCGGACAGGGTATCTATGCCCCAGTCCATAAAGCGAACATCCCTGAACGCAACTTCCGCAAGGCTGGTGCAGTCGTATGGACAGATCCATCCGCAAAGATTATCTCTGAGATGCAGGCCATCGAGGGCGATTATCGCACACTTTGGGGATGGTCTGGTGCAATGAAGTGGCAGATGACAAAGAAGTTCTTCCTTAATGTATTCATCAAGAACGCAGAGGTTCTCGACAAAGTCAATGAGTTCCGCACACTGAACGACCTTGTGAGTGTCACGTTTAACAATATCAATACTAATGTGTTTAACAACGCATGGGAGAATGTTCGCAGTGCTTACGGGTTGTCGCCTATTGAACTTGTGGAGGAAAAAGAACTTAACAAGACAGCAGACAAGGAGGAAATCATACAAGGATGGGCAGATAACATCGTTGTACTACGCCCTACAGGCGATGCCGTTCGCTTCATGCGTAAGCAGATAATGGATGAGACCTACGCAAAGTATCTCAATGAGGCTGTGACACGTAGTTTCGTACCGATTAACAACGGACTTGGTACACTCGTCAACACCACCGTGCCAAATGGCATGTATAAGGAGTGGCAGACCGTGATTATGTTCTCGGCTGTTCCTGCTCTCGTTGAGTTCACCAAGCACGTAATAGTAGACATCGCTACCGCCAACTCCTAAACGAGTTGGCGCGTAGCCTCTCTTTAACTGATATTGTGATATTTATTATATGATAGACAATAAGTTCAACATCATCCGCTACCTCGCAGGCATGACGGGATTCGTCTTCGACAAGGATGTATTACAGCGCATAGCTTATGACTGTGGAGTTGCAGAGGTTACAGACTATTCAGAACTGGCACAGGAAGATAAAGACCGCTGTAAGATTGCCCTGCTTCGGACAATTCTTGAAACGCCGTATAGCACAGCGAGCCATACAAGCAAGCATGGTGAATGGCAGGAGCAGATAGGCTCTCAGTCTCTCACGGCTGCGTTCCGCGAAGAAATCAAAGCACAGCTGAAAAAACTTGCGCAGAAGTATGATGATGAGGAACTGCTGGAAGAACTGGAGGGCATGGATACAAACCTGCAATGGATGCCGTAAACCGCATAAAAGAAAGTAACGCCATGTATATTGACCGACATAGAAACAAAGAGGAATATCCGTATCAAGGCACGTTTTACATCAAGGGTGAGCCACAAGTGCCTGAGGATGGCGACCTTTTCAGCGAGACCGTTATGGAGGAACAGATAATCCTTGAAACGGAATGTGACGTGACAGAGACACAGCGTGCTTTCGCTTCGGGTGCGATAACTGCATCATACGATGTGTATTATCCACTCAAAGATGGCGAGACTATAAACATAGACCGTGGCTATATGTTCCGTGCGGATGTGAGCGGTCTTAACATTGTCGGCATGGTGGTGAGCGTAGGACATTCACAGTTGGGTGGTGTACACGCCTACATAAAGAGTTCGGAGGTGTGAGTATGGCTATGTTCAAAGATAGAGCGATAATGCAGATTGTCCATAAACTGAAACAAGAGGGCAACCGCATCTTGCAGGAATGTGAAACTGAACGTAATTATACACACCGCACAAACAACCTTTACGACAGTTACGGTTTCGGCATCTATGTTGGTGGCAAGATGAGGGAAAGCGGATTCCTGACCCCAAACCAAAGGGCAACAAAAAACCGCAAATGGTACGGACAGGAGGTAAGCGGACGTGAGCAGATACTCAACTTCCTTAACCACGAATATAAGCCGACAAAAGGTATTGATATGGTGGTTGTGGCAGCAATGCCCTACGCCGCAGTGCTGGAGCAAAAGCACAAATACCGTGTCATATCCATGTCATACGACAAGCTGAAACAGTTGCAGGGGGAAATCAAAGGCGCAAGCGTGGTAAACATCTTTGGAAGCAAAAGACAGGGAGGATAATAGATATGCCAAACAGACAGGTATTATATGCAAGGGTTTCAAGGGTAGAGAACTTCATGAACATGCTACTCACCAAATACAAGGTGTCAGGACACATCTTCATCTCTAATCTGCCCGTAACTATCCGCACGGAATGGGAAGACATGGTATTGATAGATGTTGGCAAAGGCAACGACATGAATGCTTATAACAGCTTCTCAGTAAACGTCTACCTCTATGCCAAACCGCAAGGCGACCTCCAGCAAAAAAATGTGATAATGATTGACGCTATGGAGGAGACTTTTGGAAGAGCGGTAGCAGAGTGTAATGATAAGCATTACCATCCTGTAATCAACTGGCGTGATTCCGATTATGACACGACACGCAATTTCCATTTCAATATGATAAATCTCACTATAACAGTAACAGAGTGAAGAGACCAAGACAAAACAGTCATTTATGGCTTAGCTTGAAAGCTTCTAACAAAATAAAATAACACAAACATAAAAGAAAGGATAACATTATGGCAACAGTAAAAAGAACCAGTCCGACTTCATTGCAAATTATCAAGCCAGACTGCCTTGTAGCGACTATCTACACAGACGCGACCACAGAAACTGCCGACAACCCGGCTGGTGACACATTCATTTTTGATGAGGTTGTGCGTGACACCACCACAATCACACAGGACGAGAATGAGTCTACGACTATCGAGAATGAGTTCTCCGATGACCCGATTATGGAGATTGTCTCCTTGGGCAAGTTCCAGTTCGCGGCAGAAGTCGCAGACGTACAGAAAGACGTTCTCACAAGTTTCGCGAATTATACCTATGATGCAGCAGCAAAGAAGCTGTTCGCGCCAGCGGCCTACATCAAGAAATATGTGAAGATAGACCTCGTATTTAAGAATGGAACTGACAGTGAGGGCAACGACAAGTACATGAGCGTCTGCATCCCTAAGCTACAGCTCAACTCACGCCTCATGGTGGAGAGCATGAACACCAACCTCATGCGCCTGAACCTTGCAGGTACAGCGAAAAGTATTGCGCTGACAGTAAACGGCAAGACAACGAAGAGTGCCGCATACATCAACGAGGACTTCAAAATGCCTACGGAGACAGAATAAACGTAAGAGCATGTAAAAAGATTGCTGCAGGATAACATGTCATTGGGGCGGACGGAATAACAGCCGCCTGCCCCTTTTCAATTCATGATAACATAAACATAGGATAACAGTAGAATGAAGACAGTCGAATATTTGCTTAGCCA
This sequence comes from Prevotella sp., assembly GCA_029054825.1. Taxonomy (GTDB): domain Bacteria; phylum Bacteroidota; class Bacteroidia; order Bacteroidales; family Bacteroidaceae; genus Prevotella. The sequence goes on from JAIDEM010000179.1 coordinate 4,921, forward strand.
CCCCGATGAGCTTTTGAAGAAAAAGCCGTTTTTTCGTGGAAGCGCAACGCCCGTCCCTGATGAGCAGAACGATGGTGATGACATAGATATAACGGGGAAAATCCGTGCAGTGACTCCGAGGGTGGATAAAACCGTTGTGTCGCAGTCGCGCTTCTTGAAAGAGCTTGACCCTAACTCTCACGAGGTCATGTTTGATGACAATTTGCCTTCGGTGTGCGTAAAGTTGAAGGGTGGCGACTACTATGAAATCAAGTTCAAGCGTATGGGCATACCGTATCAGCAGCGCATACGTGAGAAGCAGACGTTATGCCTATGCGGGAATAATACGATATTTACCATGAGGGGCGCGACACCTTCCGATGAGGAAAAGGCAAACTTCGATATGATAAAGGAGTATTGGATTGACCGGAACATGGACGGTTGGCGCACAAAGGCTGTTTATACCCAAAAGGGCATGGGGGATGCAGGGCTGCTTTTCTACTATAACCGAATGGGCGAGATAAAATGCCGACTTATCAGTTATGAAGACGGATATGTGATAATCTCGCATAACGATGACAACGGAGAACGCTTGTTGGAGTGTGTTTACTATCGTGATGAGAACAATGCTGAATGTATAGACTGTTATGATGATAAGAACATCTACCGGTTGCGTCAAGGAGGAAACGGATGGGCTTATACAACGGAACCACACGGTTTTAGCGAGATACCACTCGCCACAAAGCGTGGCGATGTGGCTTGGAATCCTGTACAGTCAATCATTGAAATGTACGAAACACTGTACAATCTGTTTATCGTCATTCAGAAACGCCACGGCTGGGGGATTCTTTATGTCCGGGGACGATTTAAAGAAAATGCGCAGCAGATAGCAGGAAACATCGTGCTTAACGACACCAGTATAGACGGCAACGGAAGTGCAGAGTTTAAGACACCTCCATCACCACAGGGAGTTATCGACACTCTCCTGTCCTTAGAAGAACAGATACAAAAAGGGTCTTCTACTACATTCCTGCTACCAAAGGACGTGAAATCCTCTGGCGATATATCTGCACTCGCCATCATGCTCACGCAGTCTCTTGATATAGAGGGCGCGAACAACGGTGTGATAGAGTGGCAGAACTTTATTGATAAAATGATGCGCCTTTTTATTGAGGGACTTGCTAACGAACTTGTTAAAAAAGGAATTAACAAGACAGCAAAAACTGATTTCAAGAAACTTAGAATTAGTGCAAAGCTGAAAGTATGGCGCCCGTTCAACGAGAGCGAATATAATCAGATGCTTGCTACTATGAAGGGAGCAGGTCTTATTTCCCAAAAAACAGCAGTTGAGAGTAACACTGTTTCTGCTCCCGATGAATGTGCTCGCATACACAAGGAGTTGGAAGACGCACTTGCCGAAGAACAAGAAAAACTACGAGCACAGGCAGTGACAACTAACAACACAAGCGCAACACAGACAACTACAACAGAGGAATAATATTATGGCAGTATATAGAGCAAGTAAAACGAAGAAAAATCAGGACGGCAAGGATACGCAAGGCGTAAAGAGAACCGTCACACCTCAAACACCCGTTACAGACGATGCAATGACACGGCTGGCGCGACTCATGAACGACAGCCCCACGTTGATGAAACTCCATAGCACAGAATGGGAGATACATGCTTTGAAGCCCGGCACACAGTGGCTAATAGCAGAAGAGGCGTGCAAGATTGTGGACAGGGAGAATATGGCAATGGGCGATGTTCTGAAACAATTTGCTGTAAACCTGCCGTCTGTATGCCGTACCATTGCGCTCGCCCTGCTTAATGACAAACAGCGCATACATGGCGAGGAGTACAAGGAGGTTTACGAGTTGCTGATGTGGGGCGAGTACGACATGAAAGATTGGGCGGTTCTGCTCGCGGAAATTCTGAACCTCGTGGACGTGGATTTTTTTTTCGCGAGTACCAATGTTGTAAAGACATTACGCCGGAATACCTTAGACCGAAAAACAACGATGGAGGAACAAAGATAGTCCCCTCACGCACGGAATACGGTCGCATGGTAGATTTCCTGCGGGAAAACACTTGGTGCTCGCCAGAACAGTATAAATGGGAGCTTACCATCGCACAGGTACGGCTCATGTCCTATGACTTCACACACATTGAATATCTTGATGATGCTAAAGTTAGTAAAGGAGGCAGTACAATGACAGTAAACAGCATTGATGACTTGAAGAATATGACTGACCTTGGCATACCAATGATAAGCAGGCCAAATACATAGCAATACAAACACAAAATAAAAGAAAGGATAGCGATTATGTCAGTTAACAATACAGCGATAGGCAGCGCGATAATCATACCTGACGGGTTACTTGGAGAATTAGATAAGGTTGACAAGAAGATAAAGCAGATACAGGATACATCAAGAGCTACGGCCAACGTATTCAATCAATCTTTTGCCTCAATGTCGGCAGGACTAAAGACGGGTATTCTCACGCAGTTGCAGCAGGTGATAAACCAGCTTGGAAGCGTTGGGCAAGCGGCACAAGCGGCACAAACAGCAACGCAGAACATGGGCGGCAGATTGGGTGCAGCCGCACGGAGTGCTACCAATTTCGGCACTTCTATTACAGGTGTAGTTGAAGCCATAAATCGCATGGCTGGTTCGTTAAGGCAAAATGCCAGTGGTGGATTCATGTCAAGCTTTTCTACACTGATAGAATCAATAAGTGTTCGCATAAGAGGTGTAAACGCAAATCTTAGGCAGACACAAACGCAGACATCTGCTACAAATTCAGCGGCAATGCAGACGGCGAAAGCAGCAAAGGAACAGGCACAAATAAACCTCCTCAACCAGCAGGCGGCAACCGCAATGGAAAAATCCAACTTGGAGATAGCCAAACAAGCCAAACTACAGGCACAGGCCGCTACCGAAGCTGCTAAACTCGCACGAGCACAGGCACAGCTTGCACAAGCACAAGCAATGGCGGCAACGGCAACCGAAAGAGCAAACGCGGCAAATGAGAGGGCAGCGAAAAGGGCGACTATCAGCCAATACTCACAAAGTGCGTCCTCGGCTCTCGGATATGCCACCAATTCTGCCAACGTATCAACATTCAACCAACGTGCAATAGCCATAAAGGTGCTGGAAGAGGCCATGAAGAACCTCAACCGCACAGATGCAGATTATAGCAAGAACCTTGCTGCGTTGTCCTCACGTTATAAACAGCTGAAAGCCGACCAAGACCAACTTGTCAGTGCCTATAGAAATATCCAAACACACCATCGTAACTTGTTGGATACCGCAGGACAACTTCAACGTGCTTTCGCGCTGGCGTTCTCTGTATCACAGATTAGGGGTTATATTGAAGCAATCGCCACAACAAGAGGATATTTTGAGCTACAACATAAATCCTTACAAAGCATTTTACAAGATGGAGCAAAAGCTACAGAGATTTATAAAAAGACCATAAATCTCGCATTAGATTCTCCATTCAGGGCGAAGGAACTAATCACTTTTACGAAACAGCTTGCAGCATACCGCATTGAGAACGATAAACTATATGACACGACTAAACGCCTTGCAGATGTTTCGGCAGGTCTCGGCGTGAGCATGGATAGGCTTGCGCTCGCATACGGACAAGTTAAAGCAGCAGCGTATTTGAGAGGTAGCGAGGTACGTCAGTTTACCGAGGCAGGAGTTAATATGTACGGCGAACTTCAATCTTATTTCAAGGAGGTTAAAGGCGAGGCATATACCACAGCGCAAATCGTTGACATGATTTCAAAACGAAAGGTTACGTTTGAAGATGTGGAGCAGATTTTCAAACGCATGACCGACCAAGGTGGTTTGTTCTACAATATGCAGCACATACAGGTAGAGACACTTTCAGGTAAAATCGGAAAGTTCAAGGATGCCATTGACCAAATGATGAACTCCATTGGTAAATCGAACGAAGGTCTTTATAAAGGTGGACTTGACGTCGCCACATATCTTGTGCAGAATTATGACGAGCTTGCAGTTGTGGTAAAATCTCTTGTTGGTGCTTTCATAGGAATGAAAAGTTTTCCTGTCATAGCAAAAGGAGTTTCAACGGGATGGGCAGCAATCAGAACTAATATTGTTGGCACGTCACTGGCATTTAATGTTGCGAGTGCGTCTTCTGGCAAATTCATGGCTTCCATGACGGCAATGAAAACGATAGGTGTGGCAAGTGTAAAAGCACTTGGTGCAGCAATATGGAGCTTGAAAGGTGCATTAGGTTGTATTGCAT
>JAIDEM010000018.1 GCA_029054825.1 Prevotella sp.
CGCAAATAACCCGCACATAGCATCTCGCCACAAGTGTAGGGACGTACCGTGGTGCGTCCTCAGACGGCGTGAAACGCCGATTAGTGGTTTAGTGATCGGCAGTATATGAGACTTAAAGAAAGAAACAATGCAACCGCAGCATCATCGGCGTTTCACGCCGCTTTCGGACGCACCACGGTACGTCCCTATACTGTTGGCAATATTCTCACAGAGGAAAACACCTACAACCAAAAACCTATAACCCAAAACCCAAAACCGCATAACCGTAAAACCGCAAAACCACAAATAAGGTAAAATTATTCGTTATATTCTTAAAAATAGATAAATATCGCATTATTTGGTTAACAAGTGTTACCCCCCCCGAAAACAAAGTTAAATTACGATAATATTATTAACTTTGCATGTAGACATATATGTATATGTATGACATTTTGCATGGTAAAGGCAAACAAATAAAGACATATAAAAAAGACAAGAAAGATGACAAGAAAAACTGTGATTGCGGCCGTGGCGCTTCTGTTGATAGCGTCAGGTGCAGGAGCCAAGAAAATCAAGTTCGACTACTCCGTGGTCTTCGTGCCTGAGGAAGGCGGTGTGAAGTTCGAGAAGATTACGGAGGATGCCGACAATGTCGCCGACTACGGCGGCGGACTTGTGGCGAAGTCGTCAAGCATATTCGGCACGAAGCTGGGAGGAAAGAAGACAAGCGTGCTCGACTGGTGGGTGATACCTCAGATAGCCTTGTCGCCGGACGGGAAGAGGATAGGCTATATAAACGAGAAGAACAAGACGACGAACGTGATGATAAAGAGCGCGTCGAGGGGTGGCGCCAGCGTGCAGCGCACGTTCCGCACGAATGTGCAGGGCTTCTCGTGGAGCCCTGACGGCACGACGATATGCTTCACGGAGGTGCGTGGCGGACATCAGGGCATATATCTCGTGGATGCCAACCAGGGCACTGTAGTGAGGCAGATATCCAACGGCAGCGACAACGACTACGGCGGCGTGATAAGCAGGGACGGCAACACAATCTTCTTCCACCGCGGAGAGGGACGCTCGAGCTACAGCCTCTGGAGCTACAACCGCAAGACGAACCTCTTCTCCAACTACTCGCGCGGCATGACGGCGTGTCTTATCCCGGGAAACAGCACGACGATATACTGTGCGCGCTTCACCGACAGCAACGAGAGCGAGATATGGAGGGTAAACTTCGAGACGGGTGTCGAGGAGGTGATACTGACACAGCCTGGCAAGAGCTTCACCACTCCGCAGCTGTCGCCTGACGGCAGATGGCTCCTGATAACGGGAAGCAGCAAGTCGGAGAAGGAGGGCATAGACAATACGGACATCTTCGCCGTGCGCACCGACGGCACGCAGCTGACGCAGCTGACGTATCATCCTGGCAACGACCTCTCCCCTGTATGGTCGCCTGACGGCAAGAGCATATTCTTCCTCTCGCAGCGCGGCTCGGCAGACAAAGTCTACAATGTGTGGAGGATGGACTTCACACTCTGATGATTTTCCTTTTTTCAAAAAAAATAATTATTAATCAAACCCAATCGACAAAATGAAAAAGATCTTATTGATTGCCGCACTTGCAGTATGCTCTCTTACTGTATCGGCACAGCGCGCAAGCAGCTCATCATCGTCATTCTTCTCTACAGAGAAGGCCGACGGAGGTGTGAAATTCGGCATCCGTGCAGGACTGAACATCTCTAACATGACACTGTCCGAGGATCATATGTCTATATCTTCCGACAGCCGTACAGCGTTCCATGTAGGCGTGATAGCAGACATCCCTCTCATGCAGAGCCTCTACATACAGCCTGGACTCTTCCTGCAGAACAAGGGCTTCAAGGAGGAATCTGACGGAGATGAAATAACAGGCAAGCCTATGTATCTCGAGATTCCTGTGCTCGCTTCTTACCGCTACAACTTCAGCGATGCCGTGCAGATGCAGATAAACGTAGGTCCTTACTTCGCATACGGTCTCGGCGGAAAGGTGAAGTATGAGTCTGAAGATCAGGATTTCTTCGGAAGCTATGACGATGAGTCTTTCGGATGCAAGCGTTTCGACTGCGGACTGCAGTTCGGAGCCGGTCTTACATTTGCAAGCCACTACTACATCGGCTTCGCTTACCAGCTCGGCTTGACAAATATTGCTGATCTTCCTTCCGGCTATGACGGCGACTACTCTGCGAAGAACAAGAACTGGATGATAAGCCTCGGATACAACTTCTAAGGATAGAGAATTATATAATGGAATATGGCACGCTGCAAGATGCAACGTGCCATATTTTCTTTTCTACAGTCGGGATTATATTTATTATAGCCGAAAGCAGAATATATTGTCAAGGTTATGCGGTCATGCCTTTATACCGAAATATAATAAGGGCATTGCGACTGGTCGTAGGTATACTCGCACGGCACAGGGTCGCCAAGGCTTTTGGTGCACATGGCATTCGAGGGAGCTATGACTCCCCAATTCCTGTTGGGGCAATGCCAGCAGCCTCTTTTCTGTGGCTCCGGCTTCCCGGCATTATCCTGAGGACGGCGTGCAGGGCGTGCGGCAGGAGTGGCAGGGGCGGTGCCGTACGACTTGTTCAGCGTGTAGACCATCCTGTAGCCGCATTCCGCGGAGCTGCAACTCTCTTCATACTCTGCCTTGACGACATTTCCCGGAAGGAGCTCGAAACTGGTATATTCTCCAGAGAGAGTGTTACGGTAGCATTTCGGACAGATGTTGCGCTCACGCAGCACTTCCTCCGTATGAGTGTGTGATTTCACATGTAAGCATGACTTGCAGGTCTTGTAGGTCGTGCGCTGTATCTTTATGAGCGATTCCTTCTCGGGATTTATGACAGGCGTCTTGCCGTTCCATCTTACGACAAATTTCGGCACGGGCATCTCCACTCCTGATATCATGGTTTTCTCAAACCATTCGTGTCCGTGACACTCGGAACAGTAGTCCCGGGAAGTAAGGAGGATGCACATGAACGGCAGGAATGACAGTCCCAGCATAAAGAATGCAGAGACCCACCATCCGGCGCTGTAGTAGTCGAGGAGGGAGAGCATGGCGATGTATTCGACAGCCAGTACCGCAACGCCTGCAACCGTTCCCACATAGCCTCTTATCTTTGGAATCTTACGGTCTATGGGGATATATATGGCAGCGAAGACGGCCATGAGTGCCAGTGTGACGGCAAGGTACATCACCAATGAGTATACGATGGAGAAGAACACTCCTCTTGACGGAGGTTCTTCGCCCTCCTCAAGCCACAGCCCGGGCATGAGCCATTCCATGATGTTAATGGACAGGATGTCTTCGTAGAACGGCAGTGAACCGAACAGGTTGCGCTGAATGCCGCGCAGCGGTTCCACGCCGCTGATTATTCCTTCCGGCGTAGTGTGAAGCCTCACGCCTTTAAGATAGCGCCCGTCCTCGAGAAGCATTATCTGGGGATATGTATACGTGTGTCCGTATGTCGCGGTGTCGGCAGGAGATGCCGGGAATATCCCGTCGCCGTAGTCCATGGGTCCAGGAGTGCGGAAGGTATAGTCTCCCCATCGGTCTGCGGCGACGCTTACAGGAGAGCCTTTCAGTTGTGACAAAGGGGTCTTGTCGTAATGACGGTAAGAGTAGTTTATCGTCTCTTTGACAGGAAGACACATTATAGGAGACACGGTGTGTCCGTAGACGCATAGCCGCCTTCCGTCGTCGGTCTGCACCAGAGTGACTGTGCCGTCAGCGAGTGTGATGTTGGCGAGAGGATGCACGGTGAGCCCTTTCGGGAGAGGGTTTGCCTCGGAGACACCGTCCTGTCCGCGCGCTTTGTCGCTGTCGATGGTGTATATGCTCTCTGACGGTTGCGGAAGCGCAAGCCTGAAATCCTTCTTGCCTGCATCATACAAGTCGCAGCTATGAAGCAGCACCAGAGACATGATGAACAGTAAGGTGATGACTTTGTGATGTTTCATATTACATATTATTATATATTGTTGCTGTGAGTGTGTGAGGTGAAAGATGGCGATTGCATGAGCTTTCTATAGAAGCAACGGAAACTATGGTTAACCCAAAAACCGTATAACCGTGCAAAGCATCTCACCACAAGTGTAGGGACTTTGAGCGTGGTGCGTCCTCAGACTGCGTGAAACGCAGATTGGTGTTTTGGTTGTTTAGAAGAGACTCTGCATATCGAGAACCGGCAGACAGCATCATCGGTGTTTCACACCGCCTAAGGACGCACCACGGTACGTCCCTACACTGTCGGCAATATTCTCACAGAAACCGAATCCAATAACCTCACAACCGTATAACCGCATAAACCGTAAAACCGCACTTAGCATCTCACCACGAGTGTAGGGACGTACCGTGGTGCGTCCTTAGGCGGTGTGAAACGCCGAGCGGTAGTTTGGTCGAATTGGTGGACAAGAGCATTGGAAAGGCTGATATAAAGCGTAATCGGCGTTTCACGCCGTGGAGGACGCACCACGGTACGTCCCTACACTGTTGGCAATATTCTCACAGAATAAAACACCTAAAACCCACAACCAAAAACCTATCTCCGTCCGAACAGCCGTGCCATGCGTTTTAGTCCGAGGAGGCGGAGAAGAAAGGACTTGATGAGAGACGACATGCCGAAATACGGCTTTATCCCAACCTTCACCTCGGGCAGAAGGAGCTGTCCTGTGATACGGAAGACATCAAGCTGTATGTTCAAGAGGCGCATGTACAGGCGGTGCCACTGCGGGGAACGTAGGTCTATGCGTAGGTAGCGGACAATGTCAAGCTGTGCCTCGAGGAGCTGCACGAGGCGTGCGTCGTATCCCTTCGACAGTCCGCCTTCGTTGTAGCGGTAGAGATACAGCCCATGGGATGTGGTGTGTATGACAGGCTGCAGCGGGGCGAGCTTGCCCATGAGCAGCACATCCTCGTAGTAGCGTCCCGGGGTGAAGGAAGTGGCATCGAGGAGATGTCGGCGGAATATCTTGTTGCACGCCCAGCAGTGCTCGTATCCGTGGGCGGCGGCCCAGTAGTCCGTGAAGTCCCTGTATGTCCGTTCGCTGAAGCGGTGTAGCGTGTCTTTGCCCTGCGGATGTCCGTAGTCCTGGTGTGTGGAGTATTCGAGGATATCGTATTCGGGATGTCTTTCAAGCATCCTCATGAGCGGTGTCAGGGTGTCGGGAGCGAGCTCGTCATCGCTGTCTATGAATGTCAGGCAGTCGCCTTTTGCGAGGGCTATGCCGCAGTTGCGTGCAGAGGATAGCCCGCCGTTGTCCTTGTGCACGGTTCTTATCCTGCTGTCCTTTTCCGCCCAGCGGTCGCACATCGCGGGGCAGGAGTCCGTGGAGCCATCGTCGACGAGTATCATCTCCCAGTCGCGGAAGGTCTGCGACAGGACAGACTCCACGCAGCGGTCAAGGTATCTCTCGACATTGTAGACAGGTATTATTATGGAGAGCATTTGTGTACGGTTTATGCGGTTGTACGGTTATACGGTTTTGGGTTGTGGGTTATAGGTTTTTGGTTGTAGGTGTTTACTCTGTGAGAATATTGCCACACATGTAGGGACTTTGAGCGTGGTGCGTCCGAAAGCGGTGTGAAACGCCGCACCTGCCGCAGGTTCATGATTCCCGAGTATCTTTCAGTCCAGGCACAGCTCGGGGAAGGCCACCTTTATCTTCTCGAAGTCGGCGGCGAGATGCGGCTCTCTTGTCCACTGGCGCACGCTTCTGACGGAGACGGAGGGGTCGAGACACCGGTGCTTGCGTGTGTGCTGTGCCGGAGAGAGTCCGAGATACTGTTCTATGCGCGCCGTCTCGCGGTCATAGTCGAGGATAAGGCTTTCGAAGCGCACGGCGAGATACTCTTCCGAGTCAGGGGAGAAGTTGCCGTACATGATCTTTGTCCATGTGATGAAATCCTCCACCTTGCAGTGTGGCATCCACTGGAGGTCAAGGCGTCTGGCTATGCAGTAGACGTCGCGTGGGTCGCGGTAGACGATTATCTGCCTGAGTTCAGGAACATACTTGCGGAACTCCTCCACAGGGCCGTTGCAGTCGGCGAAGAGCTGATCAAGCATGAGGAATGTCCCTTTTCCGTTATGGAAACGGTTGAAGATGGTGTTAAGCATCTTCCGGCACAGCGTCTGGTAGCTTTCGAGCGTGATGTCCTTGAGGAAGTATATGTCTGCCGTGTCGTAGAAGCGTCCCATGACGGGATTTATCGGGCAGTCCTTGGCGTCCTTCATGCGCAGTGCGAGTATCTCGTCGAGGAATTTGAAGAAGCAGGGGCGCAGGCTCTTGTGCTTGCGGAAGAGCGTGGAGTGGTATACAAGTCCTGTAAACTGCTTCACGGCGGCATCGTTCCAGTAGTAGCTGCGTGTCCTTGTAGTGTCGAAGGCCTGCGCGAGCTGCAGCAGTCCGCCAGTGAGGCGCAGGAAGTCTATCTCCCCGTCATCTTCCCCTGGGTCTGTCTGGCTTCCCTCGGGGTCTACCGTCCCGAGGACGCTCTGTCCGTCATATTCCCTTATGAGGTCTACGACGGCGCTCGCTCCTGTGGCTCCGAAGCCTTCTACGGAGACGATGTGGCGGAAGAGACATTCGTCGTCCCAAGAGATGTCGTCTCCGGAGTTCTTCCACTCGTCGTACATCTCCATGAAGCGGATGCGTTTCTTCTCCGCTACAATCTTATAGGGGAGGATGTCTCGTATGTGTTTTCTCAGTTCAGACATGACATGCGGTTTTACGGTTTTGGGTTGTAGGTTTTGGGTTATAGGTTGTTTAGTTGATAGCTTCTATTTCGGCTATGATGGCTATCGTGTCATGGTTATCGTTGTCTCACCCTTTTCCTCACGGCGTTGCCGCTTATCGCGGCACTTACCGCGGCAAGGATTGTGCCGACGATGATGTATGTCGTGCCGTGAAGCCATTGTGTCGCAGCGTAGCACGCCACGGTATATACGGTGAAGGCAGCGAGCATCATTGTCAGGCGGCGGTCTATGGAAACCTTGTACCGCCACTTGGCGCAGATGAGGTTTACGATGATGTCCATGGTGTGATTGACAAGCAGTCCGACACCCGTACCCGTCACTCCGCCCAGCTCGTAGCCTATCACGAGGGCAGGCACGAAACTGATGTATGACACTCCTTGCAGGAGGAGGTACATCTTAGACTCTCCGGCCGCCAGGGGGATGAGGGCGGCAGGGATATACAGCGCGCGGAAAAGCAGTCCTATGGATGCTATCTGCGCCATGGGAACCACGGCACTGAACTCGCTGCTGAAGAGTACAGGGACTATCAGCGGCATGGCAAACAGGGCGCAGACGATGGTGGGGAATATCAGCAGCAGTCCCATCTCCATCTGTCGGCAGATGGTCGTGCGCCGCCGGTCGATGTCCTGGAAGATGCTTGACAGGCGCGGGAAGAAGTCGGTATCGAGAGAGGCGAAGACCACTCCGGCGTAGGTCAGCGTGAGCGTCAGTCCGGCATTGTACAGTCCTACCATGTCCAGCGAGCCGTGACTGTTGATGTACGACTGCACCGCCAGTTTCGAGCCCGATGCCACGAAGCCAGAGAGGACAAACGAGAAGCCTATGATGAGCATCGTGCGTCCTTTGGCGAGCCTGTCTCTGCGGAAGTTGAACCGCGGGCGCTCTATCCTGTAGGAGAAGGCCATCGTCACTGCCGCCATGGTGCCGGTCATCAGCACGAGGGCTGCCGCCACGCCTTCCATGCCCCAGAAGTAGTAGACGGGTATCGTCGTCACGATGCCTGCCACGACGTGCATCACGGAGACTGTCGCCAAGGCCTTCAGCCTCTGTATGCCGCGGAGCACGACGAGTTCGCCGCAGGTGAGGGTGGAGAAGCCCACGGCGAGCGACAGCATGCGGTATCCGGCGGCATGGCTGCCGTCGGAGAATGTCATCCACGACAGGGGTTCTGCCAGGAGGAAGGTGACAAGCACTCCTGCGAGGGCGAAGAGCAGCGACCACGAGCGTGTCAGCGTCACTGCCTCGTGGAGTCTCTCCTCGCCGCCTTCCTTGTCGCGCTCCCCGAATGCTCTGGATATCTCGCGCACGCCGCTGGTGTCCATGCCGACATTCGTGGAGGTATGGATGAGTTCGCGTGCCTCGTTGTATATGGCGTTGAGGCCTATGCCGGAAGGTCCGAGGAGCATCGCCGCCAGCTTTGCCCTTCCTATGTTGAGCAGGATGTTAAGGCCCTGCACGCCGCTGAAAAGGCTTATGGCTTTCAGTATGCTTCTGTAACTTGTATTTGTGTCGGACATTGTGTACGGTTTATACGGTTTTACGGTTTATACGGTTTTACGGTTAAGGGTTATGGGTTTTTGGGTTGTAGGTGTTTTATTCTGTGAGAGTATTGCGTAAAGTGTAGGGACGTACCGTGGTGCGTCCTCAAAGCGGCGTGAAACGCCGATTACGCTTTATCTTAGTCTTTCCAATGCTCTTGTCTATCAATTTCGACCAAACCACCGCTCGGCGTTTCACGCCGTCAGAGGGCGCCCCCCCCCTACGACCCACCCCACGGGGGGGGTGGGCAAGGTAGGTTATT
>JAIDEM010000180.1 GCA_029054825.1 Prevotella sp.
GTATCGCTGGCTCACAGATTGTGTTTAATCCTGCCAACAATATGTATCGTGTCATTGCCACGACATTTGACAATAAGGCAGATGCTGTGCAGAGCCGTAACAATCTGAGAACTCAGTACCCAGATGCCTGGCTGCTGTATAGCAAGTAAGAAATTAATGAATGTTGCATATTTAGATAATTTATATGCGGATACTTTCTGTTGACTACGGAAAGAAACGTACAGGTTTGGCAGTCACTGACCCATTGCAGATTATTGCAAATGGATTGGTGACTGTTGCTACATCTGATTTAATGCGCTTCTTGAAAGAATATTGTGCAAAGGAGGATGTCTCGACAATCGTTGTCGGTGAACCTTGGCAGCCAAATGGTCAGCCGAGCGAGAATCTCCAACGTGTACGCTCGTTTGTTGAGCTTCTGAAGAAGAATTTCCCAGACAAGGAGGTTGTACTCTATGATGAGCGTTTTACATCTGTCATCGCCCATCGTACAATGATTGATGCAGGCTTGCATAAGAAAGCACGTCAGGACAAGAGTCTTGTAGATGAAATTTCTGCGACGATAATACTCCAGGATTATATGGAGTCACGTCGCTTTCATGTATAATCTGATATAATGATAAATTGATATGATATTACCTATATATACATATGGACAGCCTGTATTGAGAAAGGTTGCTGAAGATATAACTCCAGACTATCCTGAGCTGAAACAATTCATTCAGGATATGTGGGAGACACTTGCCTTGAGCGAAGGCATCGGTCTTGCCGCGCCTCAGGTCGGCAAGTCTATCAGGGTTGTGGTCATAGACTTGGATCCGATGGCGGATGATTTTCCGGAATATAAGGGATTCAGGAAGGTTTATATAAATGCCCATATTATAGAGTCTGATGATAATGCAAAGAAGGAAACTTTGCAGGAGGGATGTCTGTCTTTGCCAGCCATTCATGAGAATGTTACTCGTCCGACACGCATACATGTCGAGTATGTAGACGAGGAGTTTAACCATCATGACGAGTGGGTGGAGGGATATCTCGCGCGTGTCATGCAACACGAGTTTGACCATTTGGAAGGGCATATGTTTATTGACCATATCTCGCCACTGCGCAAGCAACTTATCAAGTCTAAGCTGAAAGCCCTTTTACAAGGACGTTTCCGTTGCGGATATAAGACAAAGGCGCCAAAGGTGTAGTGCTTATAAAGGTATGTAATTGCAATGCATTGTCAATATAGGGTAGTGACAATAGTAATGTTATTGTGCTTTTTCTTGACGGGAAAAGCACAATTTAATACCGATCGTCTCATGACGACCGGAAAGATTGCATTACATTATGAAGACTATGCCTTGTCCATCCAGTATTTTTCACAGATAATTACAGCTAAGCCACATCTCTATGAACCATGGTATATGCGTTCTGTTGCTAAATTCTATCTTGACGATTATAGCGGTGCGGAACAGGATGCCACAGAGGCTTTGCGACTGAATCCTTATGTATCAGAGTTGTACGATTTAAGAGGCATCGTCCGTATCAGGCAGAAAGATTTCTCCAAGGCGATTATGGACTATACTGCTGCGATAGGGCTTAATCCAGACAATAAGAACTATTGGTATAACCGTGCTGTCTGTCGTATGGAGAATAAGGAATATGACAAGGCGCATCTTGAACTTGATACGATTATAGGAAAATGGAAGACATTCTCCAATGCGTATAATGTAAAGGCTGAGGTGTATATACACCAGAAAGATACTTTGTCCGCAACCGAGTGTCTGGATAAAAGCATTAAGATTGATCCGTACAATGCCGATGCATGGATGACACGTGCAAGCATATCCATGAACAGAAAAGAATGGAAGGATGCCGACTTGCAACTTTCAAAGGCTCTGCATCTTCGTCCGAAGTTCGTGGCAGGCTATATCAATAGAGCACTTGCACGTTGCAATATAAATAATCTTCGCGGAGCAATGTCTGACTATGATATTGCCCTTGACATAGATCCTAACAATTTTCTCGCACATTATAACCGTGGTCTCCTTCGTCAGCAAGTAGGTGATGACAATAGAGCCATAGAGGATTTTGACTATGTGTTGCAGATGGAGCCTGGGAATGTCATGGCTTTATTCAATCGTGCCATCCTCCTTGATGCAACAGGAAACTTGCGAGGAGCCATAAGGGATTACTCCAAGGTGATAGAACAATTTCCTAATTTCTGGACAGGATTGTCACGTCGTGCAAGTTGCTATCGTAGGCTTGGTATGACAGGTAAGGCGGAAAAAGATGAATTCAGGATACTGAAAGCCCAGATGGACAAGCATCTTGGCATTCAAAATCGTTGGAGTAAGTCCAAATTGAAGGAAATGCGCAGGAAGAGTGATATAGATCCTAATAAATATAACTCTCTTGTGGTGGAAGACGAGGAGCAGAAAGAGCATGAGTATAAGAGTGAGTACCGTGGCAAGATTCAAAACAGGAAAGTTAATATCGAACTTCTTCCAGAGGATTTCTCTTCAAGCCTGGAGCCGACAGAGGCTACAGAATATTATATCACAGGCACTCGGTATGCTAAGGTTGGTGACTATAAAGACGCAATAGAAGCCTTTACCGTGGCGATAGGAAAAGACCCTCGCATGCAAGAAGCATATTTCAATCGTGGTCTCTGCTGTATTTTCTCGGGAAAGAGGAAAGAGGGACTGAATGATCTGAGCAAGGCTGGAGAGCTTGGGCTTTATAGCGCTTACAGTGTGATGAAGAAATTCAGTAAGGAGAAAAATGTGCATTAAAAGAGAAGGTAAGTAAAAAAAACTTGCTTTTTCTTTGGTTTTAAGAAAAATATAGTAATTTTGCATCTGAATAACAATAAGGGCTGATCATCCGTACGATTTGCCTATAAAAACAACATAACGATGATAAAAATAACATTTCCAGACGGTAGCGTGCGTGAATATAATGCAGGCGTTACTGGTTTCCAAATTGCAGAGAGCATCTCTCCAGCTCTCGCACGTAGCGTTGTATCCTGCGGCGTAAATGGGGAAACAGTTGAACTTAACAGACCAATCAATGCTGATGCACGTATTGCTCTGTATAAGTTTGATGATGAACAAGGAAAGCATACATTCTGGCATACCAGTGCCCATCTGCTTGCAGAAGCTCTTCAGGAGTTGTATCCAGGTATCCAGTTCGGTTTTGGTCCTGCTGTTGAAAATGGATTTTTCTATGATGTGCTTCTCCCTGGCGGTGAGATGATAAAAGAGGGAGATTTCAAGAAAATAGAAGACAAGATGATAGAACTGGCACGTAAGAATGAGCCGGTTGTACGTCAGGAGATATCAAAAGACGACTGTCTTGCCACGTTCAGTGCTGCTGGCCAGACATATAAATGTGAGCATATTGAGCAAGATTTGGATGATGGGTCCATCACAACTTATACTCAAGGACAGTTTACCGACCTCTGTAAGGGTCCTCATCTTGTTTCTACTGGCGATATCAAAGCTATCAAGTTGACGGCTATTGCCGGTGCATTCTGGCGTGGCGATGCTACCAAAGACCAAATGCAGCGTCTCTATGGCATCTCTTTCCCTAAAAAGAAGTTGCTGGACGAGTATCTTTTGATGCTTGAAGAAGCTAAGAAACGTGACCACCGCAAGATTGGCAAGGAGATGGAACTCTTCATGTTCTCGGAAAGAGTAGGCAAGGGGCTTCCAATTTGGTTGCCAAAGGGTACAGACCTTCGTATCCGTCTGCAGGATATGCTTCGTAAAATACAGAAGAACTTTGGCTATCAGGAGGTGATAACTCCACATATCGGTTCTAAGAATCTGTATGTGACATCTGGCCATTATGCACATTATGGGAAGGACTCATTCCAGCCGATACATACTCCAGAAGAGGATGAGGAATACATGCTCAAGCCGATGAACTGTCCTCATCACTGCGAGGTGTTCGCTTGGAAACCTCGTTCATATAAGGATCTGCCATTCCGTTGTGCAGAGTTCGGTACGGTTTATCGTTATGAGAAGTCTGGTGAACTTCACGGTTTTACACGTGTTCGTTCTTTCACGCAGGATGATGCGCATATATTCTGTCGTCAGGATCAGGTGAAGGAAGAATTTCTCCGTGTTCTTTCCATCATCCAGACTGTATTCAAGATATTCGGCTTCGGAGAGGATCAGGTGGAGTTTCAGATTTCACTCCGTGACCCGGAAGACACAGACAAGTATATAGGTTCAGATGAAGTTTGGGCTTCAGCGGAGCAAGCCATTATCGATGCTTGCAAGGAGAAAGGCATAAAGGCACGCTGTGAGTTAGGTGAGGCGGCATTCTATGGGCCAAAACTTGACTGTATGGTGAAGGATGCCATAGGTCGCCGTTGGCAGCTCGGTACAATACAGGTAGACTATAATCTTCCAGAGCGTTTCAATCTGGAATATACGGCAGAGGATAACTCAAAGCGTCGTCCAGTGATGATTCACCGTGCTCCATTCGGTTCTTTGGAACGCTTCACAGCTGTTCTCATAGAACATACAGCGGGCCACTTCCCACTTTGGCTCGCCCCGGAACAGGTGGCTATCCTTCCTATTTCCGAAAAATACAATGACTACGCAATGGAAGTGTCAAGGTATTTTGACAGTGTAGGGGTGCGTGCAACAGTTGATAACCGAAATGAAAAGATAGGACGCAAGATCCGTGACAACGAGTTGAAGCGTGTACCTTATATGGTCATTGTCGGAGAGAAAGAAGCTGCAGAAGGGTCTGTTGCTATGCGTCAGCAGGGTGGTGGAGACCAGGCTGTCATGCCTAAAGAGGCTTTTGCCAAGCGTATATTGGATGAGGTCGCTGAAATGCTTGAGGCTACCAACTTGAGACCTGAAAATTAGATATTAGTCTAAATAATGTTAAATATCGTGGTGCGGAGATACTATCATACTACGTATGTTAATGAAAATTAGTATCTTTGCATCCGATTTTTACAGAATCAATATTAATGGCAACAGCCAAACCACAACGTTTAATGAAGATAGACAAAAAGAAAGAACAAAATCAATACCGTATCAACGAGCAGATTCGTTGCAAGGAGGTACGTATTGTAGGCGATGACGGTGCCATGGTTGTCTCTACTCGTGAGGCGCTTCAGATGGCTCGAAGCCGTGAGGAGGATCTCGTGATGATTTCGCCAAATGCCGAGCCGCCGGTATGTCGCATTATAGACTACTCCAAGTTCCTTTACCAGCAGAAGAAAAAGGCAAAGGAAATGAAGCAGAAGCAGGTGAAGGTTGAGGTTAAGGAAATCCGTTTCGGACCTCAGACGGATGAGCACGATTATAATTTCAAGCTCAAGCATGCGAAAGAATTTCTTGAAGAAGGAAATAAGGTTCGTGCATATGTCTTCTTCCGTGGACGTTCAATTCTCTTCAAAGAGCAAGGAGAAGTGCTTCTGTTACGCTTTGCGAATGATTTGGAAGAATACGGTAAGGTTGAACAGATGCCAAAACTTGAAGGCAAGAAGATGTTCCTCTTTATAGCACCGAAAAAATCAGGTGTCGCAAAGAAGTCACAGCAGAAACTTGACCGTGAACGTCGGGAGGCCGAAGCAAAGAAATCATCTCAGCCAGCTGATGCCGAGACTCCTGCAAATGGTGGACTTGCTGCAAATGCAAAAGGAGCTGAGGCTTTAGCAAATCTGAAATTCGAGGAATAGTCCTCATA
>JAIDEM010000181.1 GCA_029054825.1 Prevotella sp.
CCAATTCCTATGCCAGTGATGTCAGCCCGGCGAAACCTTCAAGGTCGAGGCCGCCGACGACCAACCCCGATGGCAGGGATGTCAACCCTATGCAACCGTAGAGGTTGAGACTGCCGCCGACTACCAAATCCGATGGCAGTGATGTCAGCCCTGTGCAACCGCGGAGGTTGAGCCAGCTGCCGACTACCAAACCATTTGGTAAAGAGGTCAGCCCGGTGCAACCGCCGAGGTCGAGGCTGCCGACTACCAAACCATTTGGTAAAGAGGTCAGACCTATGCAACCGCAGAGGTCAAGACTACCTTCATAACGTAGCTTACCGTCTATGATAGACAGTTCATACCCTGTTTTCTCTCTAAACTCGTTTATTATCTTCTGTAAATTTTCCATGATCAGGTTTTGTTTATTGGTTTTTGTTTTTTTATGGGGGGGGTAGCGACTGGAATCGAACCAGCATCAAGGGCAACCGTAAAGGGTGTGACAGCCATTCCCACATTACGCCACACACTACTGAATTGTCAGCCTACAAACCGTTTATCAGAAATCCACTGACATTCCTTGTACTTCGGTCATTATTTCTTTTCTGTTTGTGGATAAGCCACGATTCGAACGTGGATGCGCCTCTTATCGAATTTCAACGCTTTTGGGGCACTCAACGGTATTCTGTCATTATTGACTATCTTTAGCGTCTGCCAATTCCGCCACTTATCCAAATGCTCGTCTTTCCGAGCCGTCAGACTGTTTGCTTGCCACCAATATAAAAGGAATCGAACCTTTGCTTACTTCCCACAACCTCAGTCAACGAGCCGAGTCGAACGGCATTTGTGGGCATGGCAGGGTTTGCACCTGCATCTCTCCGTCCTCTGACGGAATGGGTTGCCTTATTACCCCACATGCCCTTTCCCAGCTATCTTTACAGACCATCGGGAATCTAAACAAAATAATAATAATTAATTTAACTAACCTCATTCACAGACTATCTTCACAGACCATCTGTAAAAACATAATAAAACCTAACTAACACTAAGAATGAGTATGAATATTTCCATATAATGTCTTAGAGGTAACCATGCCGCCGCTTCACAGCGCTGGCATGGTGGAAATCAAGTATATGATGATTTGATATGAGAATTATGCGGAGGGTGCAGGATTCGAACCTGCGGAACGCATTGACGCTCGCCTCGTTAGCAATGAGGAGCTTTAGACCACTCAGCCAACCCTCCATAAGATGCGCTATCTTCACAGACCGCACATCTACTTTTCAAACATCCGTAATATAAGCATTTGTCATTTCTATAAACTCATCCAACGAACGCACAACCACATATTTTGCGCCCATGTGTTCAAATTCCTTTTGATATTCCTTTTGATATTCGCTCTGTCGTCCTGTTTTCGTCTTCAGTTCAATACCGCAGAAATGGTATGTCTTGTTTGGGACAAGGAGTATAAGGTCAGGAAATCCTGCACGCACGCCCATCTGCTTGAACTTCGCCGCTTCCATTGCGTTACGCTTCCCACCGTTAGGCACACATACGAGCCTGCGTTTCATTTTCGGGAATTTCAAGTCCCAGTATTGTACTATCGCTTTCTGTAGCTGGTCTTCAAGATGTCTCATATTGTTGTCTGTCCTCTGCATTTTTCCACACGGCTTGGAACGTGCCACGGCTGCATTACAGACGTTTGTCTACGGTGCGTCATCATCTGCTCTCTGGCATGGTGTTTCCATACAGGTCATGGCATAGATTGCTCTGCCGCGTCAACTCCAACATTTTCGATTCATGGCTGTCTGCCTGTCTAATCATGTTGCCACTTCATGCCGTTTCAGCCCACCTGTGGTCAGTGTTCATCGCTTGCGCTATGCGGCTTTGTCATGTAATGTTGCCGTTCTCGCTACGGGTTGCAAGTCTTTAGCTTACCCAACATTTGTCTTATTTGCTTTCGCACATGTAATGGTGTCAATCTTCCTCAGCCATTTCTTTGTCTGCCCATGTTCTGAACATGTTGCTAAATCTGTAAAATAGGACTGTCAGGGCTGTTGTTAGCGTGATAGTTCCTAATGTCAATAATGCTTCTAACATAATCTCAAACATAATCTTGAAGTTTTTATTAATTATAAGTAAGGACTATCTGGAGATGTTAGTCTTGCCTAATGGCAGATTTTGTGACAAGTGAGGCTACCTTTATTGCTTTCATATTCTCGATGATTTCCTTTT
>JAIDEM010000182.1 GCA_029054825.1 Prevotella sp.
ATATGGTCCATGCTGCTGGCTATAATGACGATTTTGTCTGCCATGGTTCAGACGGCATGTAGTGGCGATGACGATGACAACGATACAGGAGGAAACAACGGAGACAAGAACACAGAAATAAAGGGCGATTATACCGCCACGACAAATGTAAAAGTGGTTACGCTGAAGGAATATCATAACCGTAATCAAGGGAATGTAACCATCTATGAAGATCTCAATTACAAGTACGATTTGGCACTTTACATTGGTGAAATGGTGTTTTCCCCTTATAGTAGGAAAAATGGTGTTTGGATAGAAAACAAGTATTCTGATGACGGCCATTATAATATCGCCATGCAAGATATAGGAAAGGTGAATTCTATATCTGACATAAGTGAAAAAGCAATAGAGTCCCTGACAGACTACAATTCTTATTCCCTCGCCGCCCAGTCCGGACATGGCTATATCGCTGGTTTCCTCACAGAGAACGGAACACAATACCTGCGTCTGTATATTAGCAACAGCAGGTTCGACAACAATGGCGCGCTTGAAAGCATCACCGTGCAGTATCAGCTGTATTAGGCGCAATATTGCCGAATGAAGTAATCTGTTACGAGAGATAATATGCATTAAGAAAAGACTTGTGTGTTTCAGTATATTCTTACTCATACACCAATGCGAGCAGGTGGAAAAGGAATGCCTCACTGTAATTATGGAATAAGTAATTTATCCATTTATTCATGTCAGATAAATTTATTGACAAACCTATAAAATAACATAATATTTCCGTTCTTCCGGCGATTTTTGTTGCAGTTAATGGAAAAAATGATAACTTTGCATGTTGAAGTGCGGTTGGCAGTTTAGCCATTAACATGTCTGGCTGATGGGATGAAAAACAACGCAACTGATATCCGGCCGACCGTAGAAATCGCAAAACCGTATATAATCAAAAAAACAGAAAAAGTTATGGAATACAAAGATTTCGACCGTATGGTCAACGAGATGGAAGGCGGATCACGCCGCAATTATGTACCGTCTGTCAGTTTCCCAGCCCTTATGCGTAAGGTCTACACATGGATGACGCTCGCAATGCTCATCACAGGCATCACTTCTTACGGTGTCGCGACGTCTCCCGGACTTCTTGAAATGATATTCGGCAACCGCATTGTCTTCTGGGGACTGATAATAGCAGAGTTCGGACTTGTCTTCGGCATCTCCGGTATGCTTCACAGAATCAGTGCCGTGACAGCCACACTGATGTTTATCCTGTATAGTGTCATCAATGGAGCTGTATTGTCAAGCATATTCCTGCTCTACACGATGAACAGTATCGGTCAGGTGTTCTTCATCACTGCAGCCACGTTTGGCGTCATGTCGCTTATTGGTTACACGACCAAGACCGACCTCACGTCTATGGGTAAGCTCCTGTTTATGGCACTCATAGGCATCGTTATCGCCACGTTGGTGAATATGTTTGTCGGCTCTACCGGTCTCCAGTCCATCATCAGCTATGTTGGTGTCCTTGTCTTCGTTGGACTTACGGCATACGACTCCCAGAAGATAAAGCAGATGCTCATGGAGCAGGATGCTGACGATGAGGGTGCACAGAAACTTGCATTGCTCGGTGCCCTGACGCTCTATCTTGACTTCATTAATCTCTTCCTCTATCTTCTCCGTATCCTCGGAAGCAGGAGAGACTGATGAAAAGCGTATGGTTATATACAGTCCGGGCTCTGAAAGAATCTTGTTGATATTGATTCTTCAGAGCCCGGATTTCTTTGTTTCTCGGTTTTACGGTTAGATGTTTTTGCCAGTTTCACGTTTCCGGCAATATCCGTATAACCGCATGACCGTCCAACCGTATAACCACCCCTATTGCTTCTCCGCCAGCTTCTTGGCAGTCTGCAATGCTATGTCTATGTGCGGACAGATGTGGTCTTTGCCTATAAGGTCGTAGAAATGAGCCTTTTCCAGCACTTGGTGTACCTTTGGGTTTACTCCCGACAATACTACGTCAATGCCCTGCTGCTTTGACGAGATGATGATGTTCGTGAGGTTATGTATGCCTGTAGAGTCAATGAACGGCACACGGCGCATGCGTATGATGCGGACGGCAGGCTTCTCGTTGAAGCGCGACATGAGTTCCTCTGCCTTGTTGCCGGCACCGAAGAAGTAAGGGCCGTCGATTTCATACATCTCCACATTCTGCGGTACCTCGAGATGCTCGTCATTATGCGCGGAGAGGTCGGACTCTGCCTCGATGTCTATGTCTCTTACGAGATGCACATCACTGGTCTCGGCCATACGTCTCATGAACAGCAGGCATGCGATGACGAGTCCTACCTCGATGGCTATGGTGAGGTCGAAGATGATGGTGAGTAAGAATGTCACGAGGAGCACTGTGATGTCAGACTTAGGATTGCGCAGTATGCCGAGGAAAGACGGTATTCCGCACATGTTGTAAGACACCACGACAAGTACGCCTGCAAGGCAAGCCATAGGGATATACTGTGCCAGCGGCATGAGGAACAGGAATATGAGCAGGAGCACCACGGCATGTATTATGCCGGCGACAGGAGTCTTTCCGCCGTTGTTGATGTTTGTCATCGTACGTGCTATGGCACCTGTCGCAGGGATACCTCCGAAGAGCGGACACACGAGATTGGCAAGTCCCTGTCCTATAAGTTCGTTGTTAGAATTGTGACGGTCACCGATGACACCGTCGGCGACTGTTGCGGAGAGGAGCGACTCTATGGCTCCGAGGATGGCTATTGTCATAGCCGGAGCGACAAGTCCCTTGATTGTCAGCCACGAAAGTTCTGGAACCTCGGCGCCGGGAAGCTCAGAAGAGATGCTGAATCTGTCGCCTATAGTCTCGATGCTCTCCACTCCCGCATATTGCTTGAGCATTATCGCCACGATTGTCGTTGCGATAATGGCGATGAGAGAGCCTGGAATCTTCTTTGATATCTTTGGAAGAAGTACGATGATAAGTACAGACAGCACTCCTATGCCAAGCGACCACATATCTATGGTGTTGAAGTGCTGGATGTAGCATATCCACTTTTCTATGAAGTCAGAAGGGACTTTGTCTATCGTCAGACCGAAGAAATCCTTCATCTGTGTGGAGAATATTGTCACGGCGATGCCCGATGTGAATCCAACGACAATAGGGTAGGGAATGTACTTGATGATAGTTCCGAGGTGCAACAGGCCGAACAGTACAAGGAAGACACCTGCCATCAGTGTCGCGATGGTAAGTCCTGACATGCCGTATTGCTCGATGATGCCGTAGATGATGACAATGAAGGCGCCTGTCGGGCCGCCGATCTGCACCTTGCTTCCTCCGAAGACAGAAATCATAAGGCCGGCAACGATGGCCGTGATGATGCCTTTTTCTGGCGATACCCCAGAGGCAATGCCGAATGCAATGGCCAGAGGCAGTGCTACAATGCCGACGATGATGCCGGCCATCAAGTCCGCTGTAAACGTTTTCTTGTCGTAGTTTTTCAGGCAAGAAATGAGTTTAGGTTTATACATAAATGTTATTCTGAAAATACTTTGATATTATTGTAAATGTATATATC
>JAIDEM010000183.1 GCA_029054825.1 Prevotella sp.
TAATACCAAAATACGCATTTGCTAACTGTACCAATATTCCAGAAGTGAATATTGATAGTAAGATAACGGACATTAACGACTACGCATTCTATAACTGTGACTCACTTGTTAATGCAACGATAGAGAATCATGGAAGTATAGGTGCATACGCATTCTATAGCTGTGGCTCACTTGTTAATGCAACGATAAAGAATAAAGGCGATATTGGCTCATATGCTTTTGCCTATTGTAGCCGACTTTCTTCAATAAACCTTAGAAACAAGGGGACTGTTGGTTCCAATGCTTTCTGTGACTGCTACAAAGCAGAATCGTTGACCATTGCCCCTACGGTGACATCTATAGGGAATAAGGTATTCAGTTATTGTAACAAGATCGGTGATGTCACTATAGAAGACAGGGATACAGAACTTAAACTTGGAAGTAACGGCACAAAACCAATGTTCTCCGATTGTCGTCTTGACGAGGTTTATATAGGAGGAAAGATAGTGTACGAAACAGGTAGCAGTTCAGGATATTCACCTTTCTACCGTAATACATCGTTGCGTAAGGTGACAATCACCGATAAGGAGACGACCATATATGATAATGAATTTTATGGCTGTACTGGTCTGAAAGAGGTGAGTATAGGTGATGGCGTCACGTCATTCGGCAGATACGCTTTCTCCGGATGCTCTGCCCTCGAGGCGTTTGAGTTTGGCGCGCATGTGAAGACAATTGGTGAAGAGGCTTTCTCCGACTGTACTGCTATGACAAAGATGATAAGCCATAACCCGATACCACCTGTATGTGGAACGGAAGCTCTTGACGACATCAACAAATGGGAGTGTACACTGTATGTGCCAGATGCGGCTATCGATACCTACAAGGCAGCTGACCAGTGGAAGAACTTCTTCTTTGTTGAGAATTACACCCCTGCAGGCATAGACAGTGCAACAGCCACCGACAAGGAAAAGACAGAGGTTGCGCGTTATGACATGGGTGGTAATAGGGTGACTGAAAGTTATAATGGTGTCGTGATAATACGCTATGCAGACGGAACAAGAGCTAAGGTGTTAAGTACTGGCAGATAATCTACATAATGTCTCCCTTATATATTTGGGAAGTTATAAAGTAAACAGTCGAGAATGAGATATGAAAAACTCAATCTTGACTGTTTTTTATTGGAG
>JAIDEM010000184.1 GCA_029054825.1 Prevotella sp.
CAGCATCCTATTTTTCCGCCCGCTCGCGGCGGGTTGTCATCTTTGTGTGGGGTGGGTCTTGGGGGGCATTGGTTGTAGGTTGGCGGTTTTGGGTTATGGATTTGTGGGTTATAGCTGGTACTTCACGGTAAGTTGTACGGCCTTATTGTCTCCGCGGAGCTTGCCGAAATCGGCACCGAGCCCTAATGTCAGCGTCACGGGGCGGAGAAAAGACCTCTCGTCGATGGTCCTGTATGACGCCTCGACAAGCAGGCTCGTGTTCTCCAGAGGCTTCATATACGGGTCATCGTATTTGCCCCACCCTTTCTGCCAACTGGCCTTCACTCTGTAATGCAGCCCCGGTACAGGGTCGCCCGAGACACCGAGATGCACGGCACGGAAGCGGTTGCACTGCGTACCGATATATCCGTTGCTGTTGTAGAGAGGCGAGAGATACAGCGGATTGCCTATCACCTGTCCCCAATGCTGCCATCCCGACAGGCTCGAATGGTTATAGTAATTGTCGCGACCGGCTATATGGTCGCTGATATTCTGTGTACGGTCGTGGTATATAGGTCCCGACTGGTACTTTGTAGTCATATACTCCACGACAAAACTATTGGCTGCCTTCACGCGCTTCAGCTTCAGGTCGAAGCCGAGGAGGAAATCCTTCAGCGAGTAGAGGAAATAGCGGCTGCGCTCCTTCACGTTCCAGTTTTCTCCTGAACCATAGCCGTCATAGTCCAGGAAGAACATACCCGAATGGTCCTCGAAGTAGTGATCCATGTACAGTCCTGCCGTCATGCGGTCGTCGTTCCATGCCAGCCTCATCACCCACGAACCGAGGAGATTGCCCTCGGCGTTCTCGTAAATACCCTCGCCGGCGTCAGCACTCGTCATGCCCGTAAAGGCATTCCAGTAGCTTTTAAGGTTGCTCTTCAGCTTCACCGCCTCCTCATGGTTTTCGTTTTCGTCCGTTCCGGCCCAGTTATAGACAGTGCCGCCGAACTGTGACGCCATCTCCAGCCCGATGGTGAATGTAAGATGATGAGCCGCATCGTCTTTTCCTATGCGCAGGTAGCCCGCCTTCTGATGGTAGCGCGTGTTCTTGTTCCATTTGTTGGGAGTGCCTTTCGCAAACGACTCCTGCCAGTTGCCGTCGGTCATCATGCCGAATGCGAGATGTCCCTTGAATGCAAACCATCTGCCGAGTATCGGGATTGTCCAGTAGTCGTTAAGCCCAAGGCGCACCTGAGGCACAGGCCGCGCATTGATGCCGAGGGTCTGCGCACCGCTCGACAGCTCATTGTCGCGCAGTTCCATAGGCTGCTGCTTGCTGCCGACGGTCAGTGTGCCGAGCTTGTAACGCCCTTCAATATACGCCTGCTGCACGATGAGCGTACTGGTATTGTTGTATGCCGCGGCGACATCCAGCCCGTAGCCCACACCCCACCGTCTGCAACTGTCGGCGGCGATGTCGCGCTCCACAGCCATGCGCAGGTATCCGTTGTCGGAGTCAAGCGAAGAGAGACCGTACTTGTTGGCATTGAGCCACAATGGGTTACGGCCGTTGCCGACAGTCACCTGCGCCTCGGCATACGCATTGATGTCCGAGAACACGTCACGTATGGCACTGCCGTTGCCCTCCGTCTGTCCGAAGAGCGACAGGCAACCCATCATCATGGCCGCCAATATGTATTTTCTCCTTGTCATTTCCATATTTTCAGTACACATCCCTGTATGCAGAAAGCCATAAAGGTCTATGCCCTCTGCATTTTTAACGCAAAATTACAATATTTATTTTATATAAAGGCAAGAAATCGGAAGTAATTTGCCATCATCCCCATATTGTCACTTGAAAAAGCGGAAGACGATGTTCACATTCTTCCTTCTTGACAGCTCACCAGGATTTGTACCGGGAGCACCCTCCGGGACAGCCATGCCGTGACGCGCGTAAAGCTCCGTCCAGGCGGCAGGGATATTACCTTTCCTGTCGCGGAAGGTCATCGGTATGGTCCTGAAAACAGGTTTTCCATCATGGTCTACAAAGCATTTCTGCACAAGCTCGCTACAGTATATCGCCTCGTTGTCAGAGAGAAACAGGCTGTCATACTCACAGCCAACAAGTTTCAGAGCATTCCTAAGGGACTGTTCCATATCCATATCTCCAACGACACGCCCCACGACAACCAGCGGCATGCCGTCTGCCGACACATTGCGGCTCAGGAACGAGTCGACAGGCGTGACGCACACACCCTTCGAGGGCAGTGCTTCTATGACAGAAGGCCTGCCGTCCACCTCGGCATATATGCCGACATGCTCAATCCCCAAGTGCCCCACCCCATGAGTGACATCCGTTATGGCATTGGGCAGGTCCGCTATTTGGAAGAGCAGGTCGCAACCGTGCATCAGGCCTATGATGGAGTCTGTCCTGCAACTCTGTGCAAGCAGATGCACAGGGAGTAGCAGTAACGACATGAAAATCATGCAAGAACGTCTCATATTTTATACTCTTTATGCGTTATAACATGCAAAGTTAATGCTTTTTACAAAGAAAATGAAGAGAAATGACATATATATGAGAAAAACATTGTAATTTTGTAAGCAAAATGGGATAACAAGGTAACATCTACAATATCACAAACCAAACAGAAAAAAATCATGAAGAAAATCACATCCATCACCCTCACACTCTTCCTTGTCGCGCTTACCGCCTTGGCAGACACCTATCAGACTGCCGGCGACGGCACGACATGGACGTTGAGTAAACTTGCCGCTGTAGCGGAATCGGGGATAACGCAGGCCGGCAATACGTTCACGATGACTGAAAGCGTGGAAATCGTATCCGGCGACAGATTTGAGATAGAAAGCGGCGTAAAGGTGATGATGGCCGACAAGGTGCAGCTGCGCATATCATGCGATGCCGACTTCACGGCAACGGAGCGCGTACTGTTTACAGCAACCGACACGGAGTCACAGCCTTACGGCATATATCTCTCCAACGACAACTCGGCGACGGCTTTCAGGAACATCGACTTTGAATACGCCGGCATAAGATGCTTCGGCGCATACGGGGCAGACATCACCGACTGCACATTCAAGTACCACAATGCCGTATCAGGCACGGCGGCACTCAGTCTCGGAGCAAGCGGCGCACAGTTCTGCGTCACGGGATGCACCTTCGAGAAAAACGCAAGATGTGCCATAGCCGGCGCTGCAAACTTCTGCAACCCAGTAACAATCACCGACTGTGTCTTTGAGGGCAACGGCACTGACAACAAAAACTATCCGCAGATGAATCTCACTGTGGCGGAAAACGTCGTGATACGCAACTGTAAGGTGACGGGCAACCCTGCACACAACATGGTGGGAGGCATCTGCGTCTCCAACCTCATCGGGCTGACAGGCGACCTCAACACCCTCATCGAGGGCTGCGACATCAGCGAGAACCGCTACGGACTGGCTTTATACTGCGAACAGAACGCCAAAGTCATCAACAACACCATCGTGAACAATAATCATGAGACCAATCCGATGAACGGCGGCAGCGGCATAAACCTTTATGACCCGCAGAAGACACAGACCACCGTCGTCACGGGAAACTACATAGAGAACAACCTCTGGGGCATCACCGTCATCGGCGGAAAGAACATCAATATCGGCAAGGTCGAAGATAAAGATGCGGCAGACTATAATCCTGGCCTCAACGTCTTCCTCAACAACGGTTTCAGCGGCACGCCATACGACCTCTACAATAACTCAAACAACACAGTATACGCACAGGGCAACTTCTGGAAGTCTGTCGCCATACAGGATGAGGAGCATATCGAGACGGTCATCTTCCACAAGAACGACGACCCGAAGCTCGGCCAAGTAATCTTCATGCCTGCACTGACATCCGACCCTACAGGCATCGAGGACATCACTGCCGAAGATATCAAGGGCATAGAAGTGTATGACCTCAACGGCACACTCGTGGCGAAATCAAAGGACAGCGGCCTGCAAGGCCTGCGCCACGGCACATATATCATACGCACGACGACTGCGGACGGTGTAAAGATGCATAAGGTAATCAGATAAAGCGAACTGTCGACGGTAACCGTCTTTCCCTGCAAAAACAAGGGAACCGAATACCTCCAACAGTATCAATCGGCTCAAAATACTATTGTTTTCATGACAGAATCGGCTCAAATTGAGCCGATTTTTTGTTTATTCTGCCAGGAAATGAGCTGATTAGCCATTTGGGTGAATCACAAAACAGCTAAAACTACAAATATGCGTTTCACGCATGGAGGACGCACCACGGTACAGCATGCTGCAGTATCCTGCAAACAAAACGACCGAAACACAGAACGGCTAAACGGCAGATATGCGTTTCACGCATGAAGGACGCACCACGGTACGTCCCTACACTCGTGGAGAGACGAAGCCACGCCCATGTTTCAAACAAAACGCCACACACCTCTGCTCGAATATTGCGTAAATGTAGGGACGTACCGTGGTGCGTCCGGAAGCGGTGTGAAACGCCGGATAATACGCGGCGGTACAGCATGCTGCTGTATCCTACAAATAAACGGCTGAAGCACAGAACAGCCAAACGGCAGATATGCGTTTCACGCATGAAGGACGCCCCACGGTACGTCCCTACACTCGTGGAGAGACGAAGCCACGCCAATGTTTCAGACAAAACGCCACACACCTCTGCTCGGATATTGCGTAATATGTAGGGACGTACCGTGGTGCGTCCGGAAGCTATTGTCAGACAGAAGGGAAAATAAAGAAGATAGATGAAGTAGATGGTCTGATTATACTGAGTGACAAGCATTCCATACCACTCGACTGTGTGATGAGCATAGAGAGCAATCTGTTCAACGACATAGAATTATAATCCACGCATCGCGGCGTAGGTCAGCGAGCCTTGGCAATACTTCGGTAGAGTCAAGGCTCGCTTTTGCCCTAAAGATTTTTGAGATATTCGGTTATTGCTGATTTCATGCTCTCAATGTCAGGAGTTGTAAGAATAGGCATCAAGGCATCAATTTCCTCAATGGGCTTATTCCACCATTGCAATCGTTCAAGCAGTTCGATAGTTACATCATCGAAGCGTTGACGGATTACTCTTGCCGGATTACCGACAGCAATGGAGTATGGCGGTATGTCAGAAGCTACGGTTGCATTGGTGCCAATGATTGCTCCATCTCCAATATGCACTCCTGGCATTATCGTTACGTTCTGACCAATCCAGACATCATTGCCGATTACAGTATCTCCTTTAAGCGGCAGCTCGTTCATGACTGGAGCAATAATGCCGCCCCAATCTCCGCCCATAATGTAGAACGGATATGTTGTCGCACAGTCCATGCGGTGATTGGCACCGTTCATCACAAATGTCACCCCTTTGGCTATAGCGCAGAAGTTTCCGATTATCAGTCTGTCTCCGATAAACTCATAAAAATGAGTAACGTGTTCTTCGAATCTGTCCGCACCATCGACATCATCATAATAAGTATAGTCTCCAACTATAATCCTTGGATTCTTAATGACATTCTTGATGTAGCATAGACTTGGAATATTCGGATTCGGGAATACCTTATCTTTATCTGGAAATGATTTTTTCATATATAAAACATTTATACGTGAATTCGGGATAAGAAAGTACCTGTAAAAGTTGGTAATCTCGTAGGAATTTTACATCTTTGTAGTTGAAACACAAATAGTTACAAATTATACAAA
>JAIDEM010000185.1:0-7226 GCA_029054825.1 Prevotella sp.
CAGTTGAGGAACAATAGAATGAAGATTTCCTGCTTTAGGATTATTGTCAAAATATTTCGCAATACGGTTAGCTTTCACAACATCCTTCTTCACTATGGCATCACGTAGCTCGAAGATATTGAAATCCTTACTTATACCAATCTGCTCCTCTACAAACTGTGGAGTGACACGTGTCATCCCGTGAGGAAGAGTAAGAAAAAGTTTGTCAAGTTCAGAGACTATCCTACAGAGGTCGGCACCTACATGGTCGGCAATCATCATACAGGCTTTCTCCTCGATGTCGGCACCCTTGGTCTTCAGGTATCCTGTGATGAATCCAGGGAGCTGGTAGTCGCGCATTTTTTTGCTCTCGAAAAAGACACCATTACGCTCTGCCTCCCCTATCCATCCCTTGCGGGTTTTCGGTGCTTCCTTCTTGTAACAGATGACAAGGATTGTCGAAGCGACTGGAGATTTGAGATACTTCTCCAGCTGTTCTATGCCTTTCAATAATTGAGCCTCACGCACAATGATAACTTGATACTCGGACATCATCGGAGCTGCATGGGCGGCATCCATTATCTGCGAGGGACTTGTGTCAAGTCCGTAAAGCGTCATCTGGCTGAAATCGCGCTCTTCCGGATTTATCGCATTGTCTGATATGTAATCGGAAATCTTGTCGATAAAATACGGCTCGTCGCCCATAAGGAGATATACCGGGGCAAACTTCCTTGCCTCCATGTCTTTCATTATACTCTCGAATGTGATGCCCGATGGACGCTTTTCTGCCATTTTGTTTTGAAATTAAAAATAAATACGTTAACTTTGTCTTGCAAATTTACAGCAATTCCGTCAAACATCAAAATAAATTCAGATATTTTAAATGGATTCCTTGTGCCTTCCACCATGTGAATTAAATATAAGAAAAGATAACGGCAGGACACTGATTCTCGATGTCCTGAGGAGAAAATACATCGTGCTCACTCCAGAGGAATGGGTACGACAGCATTTCACGCATTTCCTTATGGAGCATCTCGGTTACCCTCCTACTCTACTTCAGAACGAGGTGGAACTGAGATGCGGCGAAAAACGGCTACGCTGTGACAGCATACTCTATGGCACCGATGCGCGTCCGCAGATGATTATAGAATATAAGGCTCCGCAGATTCCTATCACACAGAAGGTCTTTGACCAAATCTCCGCCTACAACCTGCTGCTCCATGTCGACTACCTTATCGTATCAAACGGCAAGAGCCATTACTGTTGCAAAATGGATTACAGCAGCAATTCCTACCAGTTCCTGCATGAAATCCCTGCATACACGAGCCTGTAGGCGGGATATAGACGTTCAGCACTTTATTTGCAAAATTGCCACAACGCCAGAGTAAAGGTTGTATTGTGGATATGCCGTATGACTTTACCGCAAAGGATGGCATTATGTCGCATCCGGTATATGCGTGGATAGGTGGTATTTGTGCTTTAACTCCATCTGAGATGACATTTGAATCATTGAAGCCTCACATCCTTGAATCTTACGAATACGCGAAAGAGAAATTCAATAAGAAAATGCCAGGAACTGTCAACCGATTTACTTGAAAACAAGGATAGTACCAGCACCATTAGAGAAATGATATAAAGAAAAACCGAACATTGGTGGCAAGGCTGATTATTCAAACATCATAAGAGTGTATCCCTTAAAATCTCGAGGCCACAGGGGCTCTACTCCTGGATTTTCCCTCATCGGCATCATCTCCTCCTTTTCGTGTATTTTGTTTTGACAATATCGTAGGAACGTTTCACCAAAGAATAAATTTCTCTATCTGATACGTCACCGTTGAGATTAAGCTGAATCCAGTGGCGTAGGCTCTGATTAATAGGATTGCTCACGGATGAATGATTCATGCGGATTTCCTCGACTTTATCAGGAGTTGACTTTACGATTACATACGTGAAATCGTCCATATCCACGAAGCAGAACATATGGTTGAGAATGTAGAATACAAGAATAGAATCATAGCGGCGTGCAAACTTCCCGAATGGAGTTTTCTCAGTTACACCTTCCATTGTAAGACAATAGTCACGAAACTCCTCTATGTTCATAGTCAGAAAAACAACTCAGGTTCGCGACGCTTCGAGTTTTGAACCTCGAAAATTTTCCCGACTGTGGCATACATGATGCCCTTGAATTTACGGGCGTGACTGCTGCATACTGTGATGCAACGGCAGCAAGTGATACATTTGTCCTTGTCTGTGGTCAACGTCACGGAGTCTATGGCTCCTGTCGGGCACTCTCTGGCGCAAGCTCCACAAGAGTGGCATTCATTTTCAATGGTGTGAGGGCGCAATGGAACCGCTCCCAGCTTTTTATAAGGGCGTTTCCCCTTTATTGTCGAGAGATCCATTTTGCTTGACTCCCTGGCACGTTTGATGAAATCTGCTGCAATCTCTATGTCAGATTTGTCAGGTCTGCCATTTGCAACTTTCGGGAATATGCAATGCTGGGCGATGAAAGCTCCGGCAGCAATGACTTCAAAGCCACCTTCCGCAGCAATGTCAGCCAATTCAAGCAGCGCGTCATCATAGTCGCGGTTGCCATATACGACGGCAACTATCGCCTTCATTCCATGTCCATGAATCTGACGGAACAGGTCCGCAACCATAGAAGGAATACGCCCTGCATAGACCGGAGAAATCAGTAGAGCAGTATCCCCAGCTGCAAGTTCGGACTCAATCGGGCATGCGCCATGCGTAAGGTCTATCAATTGAGAATCACCGCCGAAGGCTTCGGTCATAGCTATAGCATATTTACGGGTCGTCCCAGACGGACTGAAAAAGAAAGTGTGCAGCATATCGTTCATTTATTTGTTTTTCTACTTATCCTGTCTATTAACACAACCGCAAAATGGATAAAAATGCCGTAGACGAGTGTAGCTATCAATGCCATACCCACATTTATAAGAATCTGGTTCAACAGTGGCATAGGCCATTCAGGGCGCGCCTGACGAGAAGCCGCGGCAACGGCACACACCGAAAGGACGATGAAAACAACAATCATCGACAGCGGTACGGGCCCTAACTTATATCTACCAATTTGTATCATATGTCATTACCTCATCGGTCGCTTCTATAGCGATTTGAACGTATTTAACTGCAAAATTACACTTTTTCCTAGAAAAACAGGCACGCTTTTCATGAAAAAGTGCTTGTCAGAATGAGAAAGAACGAAAAGCTTGCCCATCAGAACCATCATCTATTATTGAAGAAGTGACTTTGATTGCCAAGAAAGCATGTGCTCTGATGTTCTGCTATAGAGTCATGAAAACGACTGGTTATGTAATTGATTACATATTTTTAACATGCAAAAGCATCATCTTCCTGTCATTTTTCTTTGTCAATAGAATTAATATATATAATTTTGCGTAACCGATTACATAATCAAAAGCATATATATAATGGAATTTTTCGACAAGACAGGTAAAATGGCCATAGGAAGCAGGCTGCGGATGTTGACTGACTGTATAACAAACGATGCCGCAGAGATATACAGCCTATACGGAATAGACATCAAGCCCAAATGGTTTCCGGTATTGTATTCGCTCTCTGAAGGAGAGGAAAAGACCATCACAGGCATAGCAAAAGAGATAGGGCAGACACATCCCTCTGTGAGCAACATAGTAAAGGAGATGTCTGCCGGCAAACTTATCAAGGAGGTTACCGATGAAGCGGACAGGCGCCGTACGACCATCACACTTTCAGTGCGTGGCAGGAAACTCTGCGACAGACTGGCAGAAGTATGCGAAGACGTAGCTGTCGCTATTGACAACATCTCCGAGGCGACACACCACGACTTGTGGCGCGCTATCGGCGAATGGGAAGAACAGCTCTCGCGGAAAAGTCTGCTGACACGTGTCACAGAGGTGCGCAAGGAGCGTGAAGGCAGGGATATGCAGATTATACCTTACGAACCGTGTCATCAAGCGGTATTCCGCTCTCTCAACGAGCAATGGATTACACAGCATTGGCAGCTGGAGGAGCATGACATAGAGTGCATTGACCATCCTCAGAAAACTATAATCGACAAGGGCGGGCACATCCTTGTTGCCTTGTACCGCAACGTACCTGTAGGAGTCTGCGCCCTATGCAAGATGAATAATGCCGTATATGACTATGAACTGGCGAAGCTGGCTGTAAGCCCTGATGTCCGTGGCAAGGGTATAGGCTATATGCTTTGCCGGGCAGCAGTGGAGAAAGCGCAGTCACTCGGAGCGAGGAAGATATTCCTGGAAAGCAACACTTTGCTGAAACCTGCAATTCATACCTACAGGAAACTTGGATTCTGTGAACTGGCAGAATATCATCCGGCATACTCCCGGGGAGACATACAGATGGAGCTCTCTCTCGACGACACGGTATCTGCAGGGCATGAAGGGCAGGCAACACCGTGATTTTCCTGCATATTCGTGCGTAAATAGGCAAGCCAACAAGATTAATGTACAACATAAAAACATTGTTGTTTTTGGGCATGTTCCCGTCTTAGAACGAAGAAACATCGCGGGCTATGCGACTGACTGGAAAGGCAAAAACAGCCGAAAAGAACAATATTTACACATACAAAAACCTACTGTTCATTTCGTTACAGACTGTATCGGTTTATTTTGTTGACTTACTTATTATAATGTGAACGAGTCTCTCTGCAGGGAAATATCTCTTCGCCTGCAAACAAGCCCCTAAGGTTTCCACACGCACTGCACGGCAGTAAAAGCATATACAAAGCCTTGTACTACAATAACTTACAAAAGGTCACCATTTGCATTGCAAATGGTGACCTTTTACTTGGTAAAGTGTCACCTTTCATGATGCGAAAGGTCACCTTCCGTTTGTCATTCCTTATCCAACCTCTATTCCCCTTATACCATACGCTGACATAAAGCTGCACGGGAAGGATGGGATACGTGTCAAGAGACGGTAAAAGATGCGGTGAATCCCGTGAAAAGACATGAAGAAAAAACTCTCTGTCTTGCGCCCACGACACTTAAAAGACATATCCGAGGCAAATGTTTGCCTGACTCCATATTGTATCGCTTGATTTTGTTTACTTATATAAAGAGATTGACATTGGCATTCTCCGCACGGTTCATATAAGTAGCGACGCCGCCTATCGTGACATTGTCCAGCAGCTCTTCCTTCGTGATACCCATGACATCCATAGACATCTGGCAGGCGATGAACTCCACACCGTTTGCCACAGCCATGTCGCGCAGAGTCTCGAGAGAATCGATGTTCTTCCTCTTCATCACATAGCGCATCATCCTTGACCCGGCACCAGCCATGTTCATCTTCGAAAGTTTGAGCTTGCGCGTGCCCGACGGCAACATCATGCCGAACATCTTGCCGAAGATGTCCTTTCGTGTCTTAGGCGGCTGTTCCTTCTTTATGGCATTAAGCCCCCAGAACGTAAAGAATATCGTCACCTTCTCGCCTGTCGCCGCCGCACCGTTTGCCAGTACGAAAGTCGCCAGAGCCTTATCAAGATCGTCACTGAAGAGGATGAACGACTTGCCCTTGCCCTGCTGTACAGACTGCGCAAGGTCTTTCCTGCCCTTCTCTACCACAATGGTGCTTACCCCTTTGGAACTCTCGCAGGACACGAACATATTGCCGGTAGACTCACACCAGGCACGTGCATCGCGTGCAAAACCAGGGTCGGTAGCCTCTATCTGTATCCGTTCGCCCTCGGATATTGTCTCGACCGTCTGCTTCAGCTTCATTATCGGACCAGGACATGACAGTCCGCAGGCGTCTATCCTTACCGCAGCGCGGACATCATCCTTCACTTCCATGGCTGTTTTCCCAGTCTCCTGCATGGACGGAGCTGTAGACTCTGTCTTTGCAACAGCGGCGAGATAAGTCTTCATTCCGCCAACCAGATTGCGGACATCATTGAATCCGCGCTGTATCAGGATATTCGACGCAAGATAACCACGCAGTCCCACGCCGCAATATAGCACTACCGGCTTGTCTGTCGGGATATGGTCGAGCTGCTGGCGCATGTCGTCAAGAGGAATATTTACAGCACCCTCGATAGCTCCTGTGGCAAACTCGTCAGGAGTGCGCACGTCTATCAGCGTCATGCTGCTCCTGTCCATATCACGCAGTTCACGCCAGTAAATTGGCGACATCCTGCCCGTCAGAATATTCTCCGCGACATATCCGGCAAGCGCGACAGGGTCTTTTGCCGAAGAATATGGAGGGGCATAGGCATGTTCTATGCGTGTGAGGTCGGAGATAGTACCGCCGTTCTTTATCACCATGGCAAACTCGTCGATGCGCTTGTCTACCCCGTCATAGCCTACTATCTGCGCACCGAGCAGCTTGCCAGTCTCAGGCGAGAACACGACCTTTATGGACATAGGTATCGCTCCCGGGTAATACCCTGCATGAGAATTGGGGTGTATCGTTGCCGAACTGTAAGCTATGCCCGACTGTTTCAGACGCTTGGCGGCCATTCCTGTGGCAGCAACGGTGAGGTCAAACACCTTTGCCACAGACGTGCCGATAGCTCCCTCGTACTTCATCTTGTCGCCAAAGACCATATTATCGGCTGCAATACGTGCCTGACGGTTGGCCGGGCCTGCAAGATAATTGAGCCATGGCTGGCCTGTAAGCGGATGAGGATACTCTATGGCATCGCCCACGGCATATATGGAGGCATCTGATGTGCGGAGATACTCATTGACCTTTATTCCACCACGAGCGGCGACTTCAAGACCTGCCTGTGATGCAAGAGCTGTGACAGGACGGACACCGATGGAAAGAATCACCATATCGGCCATGACCTTCTCGCCATGACCGAACGACACCTCTATGACACCGTCCTTGTCTGCAAAGGATGTCACCGCCGTATTGAGACAGAGACGGACGCCCTTCTGCAGAAGATGCTGATGAACAATGGCAGCCATGGAATAGTCTATAGGTGCCATCACCTGGTCTGACATTTCCACGACAGAGACCTCGGCACCTGCATCATGGAGATTCTCTGCCATCTCGAGACCAATGAACCCTCCGCCTATCACCAGTGCACGGCGGACATCATGGCTGTCAAGATACCGCTTGACGGCATCCGTGTCAGCAACATTTCTGAGGGTGAAGATACCAGGGAGGTCAATGCCTGGCAACGGCGGGATGAAAGGAACGGCACCCGGCGACAACAGCAGACGGTCGTATGTCTCCTCATAGACTGTCCCGTC
>JAIDEM010000185.1:7236-8914 GCA_029054825.1 Prevotella sp.
CTGCCCTTTTACCTCAACAGCCTTCCTGTCAGGATGGATGGCGGTCACCTCTGACCTTACCCTTACATCAATATCAAACCTTTGTCCGAAGGCTTCCGGTGTCTGTACGAACAGCTTGTCACGGTCGGCTATTGTGCCACCGATATAGTACGGCAGTCCGCAGTTGGCATAAGAGATGTGCTCACCCTTCTCGAAGAGGATTATCTCGTCCTTCTCTGCTATTCTCCTTAGTCTTGCGGCAGCAGTGGCTCCACCTGCTACACCGCCTACAATGATGTGCTTCATATCTGTCTTTATTTGGGGCTATTTAGTTCTTTCTGCAAATTTACATTGTTTTTGATAGATATGCAACAGATTTTCGCTATACATTTATCGATAAAATCTATTATTACGGTTAGGCGGTTATACGGTTGGGCGGTTGCAGGTAATTAGCCCAAAACCTAAAACCAAAGACCTACAACCTAAAAGTGGTGGATATTTAACCTAAAACCAACAACCGAGAACCCTCCCCATTCATCTGAGTTTGTCGTACTCCTCGTCGGTTACCGGCTCCAGCCATTCATTGGAGGTGTCCTCTCCAGAAATCTCAAAGGCAAGATGTGCAAACCAGCTGTCGGCAGATGCACCGTGCCAATGCTTCACATTGGCAGGGATATGGATGACGGTGCCCGGCAGTATCTCCTGTGCAGGCTTTCCTTCCTCCTGATACCAGCCGCGACCGGCTACACCTATCAACATCTGTCCGCCACCTTTCGTAGCCTTATGAATATGCCAGTTGTTGCGGCAACGGGGTTCAAAGGTGACGTTGGCGATGGAAATCTGCTCGTGTGACACTGGAGCAAGATAGCTGTTGCCTGTGAAGTATTTGGCGTAAGCAGTGTTCGGTTCACCTATCGGGAAAATCATCTCACGCTGAAATGCTGCCTTAGCATCTTCGCCGGTCGTCTCTTCCGCCCACACTTCTTTGGCCAGACGGAATGCAGCCCATGCTTTTGGCCATCCGGCGTAAAAGCCTATATGGGTGATTATCTCCGCGATTTCCGTACGGGTGATACCGTTGTCTTTTGCCGACTGGAGATGGAACTTCAGCGAACTGTCAGTGATGCCCTGACTGATGAGCGAGGTGATGGTCACTAAACTGCGGTCGCGCAGACTGAAAAGGTCGTTTCTGCTCCATATCTCTCCGAACAGGACATCGTCATTAAGTTGTGCGAATTTAGGAGCGAACTCGCCGAGCTGGTCGCGTCCGGCAGTCTGTACTATCTTTTTCTGTGCCATAACATTGAGTGTTAAAATAGTGAATATTGAAATTAAGATTATTTGTTTCATGACTCTTTATTGAATGAAGTTATAGATTCGGTTCGCCGGATTGAGTGGTGTCTGGTCGGACAAGACCAGCGACTTGACCATGTGCAGCGTTTCCTGCTTGTATTTCCGGAAATGCTCCGAGGCGATATGTTTCTCATAGGCTTCACGGCTTGTGTAGGTCTCAAGGATGGTTATCCTGCATGGATTCTCCTTTTCCTGTACGGCATACATCGTCAGCACGCCCGGTTCAGTGCGCAGGGATACCTCGCCTACCTCAGTCGCGTATTTCATATATTCGTCAAGGTACTGTGGGGAAACCGCGATTTTCGCCAGTCGCCCGCTCCCAGAGGCACGCATTTGGGACTTGGCG
>JAIDEM010000186.1:0-5478 GCA_029054825.1 Prevotella sp.
GCTTGCGGTGAATGCGAGAGTTGCAGGGCTTTTGCCGAACAACGCTCATATAATGTCTTTGAGCTTGATGCCGCATCGAACAACTCTGTTGAGAATATCAAGCAATTGATGGAACAGACGCGTATCCCGCCTCAGATAGGAAAATATAAGGTCTTCATCATCGACGAGGTACACATGCTCTCAACACAGGCTTTCAATGCTTTCCTTAAGACACTTGAGGAACCGCCTTCATATGTCATTTTTATCCTTGCCACAACGGAGAAGAACAAGCTGCTGCCGACAATACTCTCACGTTGTCAGATATATGACTTTGACAGGATGACAGTGCCGAATACGGTCAAGCATCTGAAAATGATTGCTGAACGTGAAGGGTATACTTATGAGGAGGAGGCTTTAGAGGTCATTGCCGAGAAGGCGGATGGCGGAATGCGAGACGCTCTGTCCATTTTTGACCAGGCTGCATCATTCTGTCAGGGTGATATAACATTGGAAAAGGTAATCAAGGATTTGAATCTTCTTGATATAGATAATTATTTCCAGCTTGTGGACCTCAGCCTTCAGAACAAGTGTGCCGAAGCGATGATTCTTCTCAACAGGATGCTTGCTGACGGAATGGATGGTGGAAATATCATCAGCGGGTTTGCCGAGCATATCCGTAATGTGATGATGGCTAA
The DNA here is from genome assembly GCA_029054825.1 of Prevotella sp. Taxonomy (GTDB): domain Bacteria; phylum Bacteroidota; class Bacteroidia; order Bacteroidales; family Bacteroidaceae; genus Prevotella. The sequence goes on from JAIDEM010000186.1 coordinate 675, forward strand.
GGATGCGCAGACAATACCGCTCCTTGAGGCCAGCAAAAGATATGCACAGCGATATCAGGAGCAGGCGCAGAAATGCCCTGCCAATTTCCTGTACAAGGCTTTGCAGATACTTACACGCTGTGACCTCAATTATCGCATGAGCAGCAACAAACGCCTCCTTGTCGAGATAACGCTTATAGAGGTGGCGCAAATAACACAACCTGCGGATGCCGGTGACGGGGCGCCCCGTTTGGGGCGAAGATTGAAATCCCTGTTCAGTAAAATAACTCCAAAACAGCTTGAACCGGCAGTACAGGTGGCTGGGGCTGTTTCTTCCTTGCAAAATACCCAGCAGACGGTACTGCAGGGAGGTGGAGTGCCAATGTCTGCACAATCCAATAAGGTTGAGAAATCTGTACAGCCTGTTCCTGAAATTCCTACAACAGCGGCAACTGCTCCGAAAATGCGAATAAGCGCATTAGGTGGTACGTTTGGCTCTCTAAAGAAGAAGGATACGTTACAAGTATCAACTATCGAGGAAGAAGTTGTCTCCAATGGTGCAAAGACATTTGACAATGAACAACTCGGTTTCCAATGGATGGCTATGTGTAACCGTATGGCACAGAACCGTAAACTTATAGGACTTGCTACAAGCATGCGCAATCTGGAGCCGCGTATTACAGATTACCCCAATGTGGAGATTGTTGTTACCAACAGTATACTTCTCGATCAACTGAAGGAGATAAACTCGAGGATAAGGGCTACCTTGGCAAAGGAGCTTTCCAATTCAGGAATACAGGTATCGTATCGTTTGGCAGAGAATACAGAGATAAAGAGGGTTCTCACGCCACCAGAGCTGTTTGAGAAATTCAAGAACCACTACTCAGTGTTTAATCACCTTGTCAAAGAACTCAACCTGGAACTCATGTAGCGTCAGGTGTATATCCCGAGTGATATTGATGCATACTGTTCTGCCCGTATATACGATTTGCTGAGCATTGCCCTCTGATTAGATTCATGAACAGACAGATTCTGAAAATAGCCATTCCGAGCATTGTTTCCAATATAACAGTGCCTTTACTTGGACTGATAGATGTCGCTATAACAGGGCATCTTGGTTCTTCGGCTTATATTGGGGCTATTGCTGTCGGAGGAATGTTGTTCAATATCATATACTGGACATTCGCTTTTCTTCGCATGGGGACAAGTGGCATGACGGCGCAGGCATGTGGCAGGAGTAATTTTCTCGAGGCGAGGAGATACCTTGCATGTAGTTTGAGCGTGGCGCTCTCCATTGCAATATTACTGATAGTCGCTGCACCTGTCATCAGAGAATGTGCCATGTTCTTCATAGCACCGTCGGAAGATGTGGGAAATCTTGCACGCACATATTTTAATATTTGCATATTCGGGGCACCGGCATCACTTGGAATGTTTGCACTTAACGGCTGGTTCATAGGCATGCAAAACTCACGCGTCCCAATGTTCATTGCTATATCGCAAAATATCCTTAATATATTGGCCAGCCTTTCTTTCGTCTATGTATTCAGTATGAAGGTCGAAGGTGTTGCTCTTGGTACTTTGACAGCGCAATGGGGAGGATTCATAACGGCTCTGTTCCTTCTTGTAAAGTATTATAAAAAGATACTTTTTGAGGGTAAGGCACGGTTTGCTGACATCATAAGACAGACAACAAAGGAAGAAATCTCGAGATTCTTCTCTATCAATAAGGATATTTTTCTCAGGACATTATGCCTGATAACCGTACACTTCGTATTCATAGCGGCAGGTTCGAGACTTGGTGATACAGCGCTTGCCGTCAATACTATACTTATGCAGATGTTTACCTTGTACAGTTATTTCATGGACGGATTTGCATATGCTGGCGAGGCTCTTGCCGGCAAAGCAATAGGTGCACGGGATAAGGACGGCTATGGCTGTGTCGTACGTAATCTGTTTATATGGGGTGGTATTATGGTAGTTTTTTTCACGGTTATGTATGCAATAGCCGGGAAGTTCTTCATCAGTTTATTGACAGATGATGAAGTGGTACTTGCCACCGTCATGGACTACAGTCTGTGGATACTACTCTTCCCTGTGTGTGGTATGGCGGCTTTTATCTGGGATGGCATATATATAGGTGCTGCGGCGACACATTACATGTTACTGTCTACAGCAGTGGGCATGATATTGTTTCTCTCACTTCATTATATTCTTTATCCTATGATGCTGAATCACGGATTATGGGTTGCATTCAACTGCTATTTGTTTGCTCGTGGGGCAATACTTACTATAACAAGAAACCGAGTATACAATGCTGCACAGTCATATAAGTGTGTTTCATAATTAAATTATAATCATAAACTATTAACCTAAACAAAACGAAATGGAAAAAACATTGGTTATCCTAAAGCCATCATGCCTGCAGCGTGGACTTGTAGGTGAAGTGACAAAAAGATTTGAACAGAAAGGACTGCGACTTGCTGGTATGAAGATGTGCATGCTTACAGATGAGATTCTTCAGGAGCATTATGCACAGCATGTAGACAAGCCTTTCTTCCAACAGTTGAAGAATGCCATGATGGCGACACCTGTCATCGTATGCTGTTATGAGGGTGTTGGGGCTGTAGATGTAGTAAGGCAGATGGCTGGTACGACCAACGGACGTAAAGCAATGCCTGGTACAATCCGTGGTGATTTCGCCATGTCGTTCCAGGAAAACATCGTACATACCAGCGACTCTCTTGAAACAGCAGCCATAGAGTTGAAGCGTTTCTTCAAGGATGAGGAAATATTCGAATATAAATCTGCAGCACATGCTTTCGTATATGCAGTAGACGAGGTATAAAGCAAGGATTCTGATATAATAAGGCGGTCACTTCTCGTTTATGGAGGTGACCGCCTTATTATATCAGTTCAAAATTGGTTGTTCTTTGCTGTAATAAGTAATGTGGAAACTATTCTGCTTCGTGGCAGTAAAGAAGAACAGGTTCCGTCTCACGACGAAACCTGTCAACAACACAAACACAAAATAGACTCTCGGGGAGTGCTCCCTTCAAGTCTATTTCTATATCTTTTAGTTAAGTCCGAAGAGAATCTTCAGACCACCATCTACACCAGAGAAGCCCATGAATGAGAGGGCGAGCAGAGATGCTGTGATGAGGGTTATTGAAACGCCCTTCACTCCCTTGGGGATATTTGCAAACTCCTGCTGTTCACGAAGGCCTGCGAAAAGTATCAGGGCAAGACCGAAGCCAAGAGCAGATGCTATGGCGTAGTCGATAGACATCAGGAGTGAGAAATCCTTCTGGATTACAGAGATGGCAACACCGAGTACGGCGCAGTTTGTTGTAATCAGAGGGAGGAAAACGCCGAGAGCCTGATAGAGTGGAGGAGAAACCTTCTTGAGAACGATGTCAACCATCTGCACCAGTGCTGCGATGACAAGGATGAATGAGAGTGTCTGAAGATAGCCCAAACCGAATGGATTAAGCACAAATATCTGAAGACACCAAGTCACCAGCGTTGCAACGAACATGACGGCAGCAACGGCACCAGACATGCCCAAGGCTGTGCTGACTTTCTGGCTGACACCAAGGAACGGGCATATGCCAAGAAATTGTGACAGGACGATATTATTGACGAATATCGCTGCAATAAATACCAATAAATATTCCATAGTTTAAGCCTTTTTGAATTTGTTGATTATAGCGATGATATAGCCCAGTGTGAGGAATGCTCCTGGAGGCAGGATGAATATCAGCATAGAGTAGTCTGAAGGAATCAGATTGCATCCGAACACAGAGCCGTTGCCGAGAAGCTCACGGCAGATACCGAGAATTGTAAGACCGATAGTAAAGCCAAGTCCGATGCCGATGCCGTCAAGCGCTGAGTCAAGAGCATTGTTCTTGCATGCGAAAGACTCAGCACGGCCAAGAATGATACAGTTTACCACGATAAGCGGGATAAACAGTCCGAGAGACTTGTTTACATCTGGTGCATAAGCTGCGAGGCAGAACTGCACGATTGTCACCAGTGTTGCGATTACTACAATATACACAGGGATATGCACCATATCTGGAGTGATCTTCTTGATGAGCGATATTACAATGTTGGAGCAAATCAACACAACCATTGTAGCAAGTCCCATCATCATACCGTTCATGGCACTTGTGGTAGTGGCCAGAGTAGGACACATACCAAGCATCAGTACAAAGGTAGGATTTTCCTTTACGATGCCGTTGATGATAATTCCGATTTTTGACATAATATGTTCCTCCTTTGTTTACTGTTCTGATGTTTCTTCATTTCCACACTTGCTTGCTGTGGCGCATGTACTGTCATCTTCATTGTTATTGCCGATGAAAGTATTGTAAGCCTGCTGTACAGCGCGAAGGAAAGAACGTGATGTTATAGTTGATGCTGTAATGGCGTCAACGTCACCGCCGTCCTTTGATACAGTGAGGTTCTTCTCGCCTGGGTTGAGTCCGACGATACAGCCTGGCTGACCTTTCTGGAACCATTCAGGAGCCTTTGCTCCAAGACCTGGAGTCTCTGTATGCTCGAGTACAGCATAGCCGAGAATCACGCCATTCTGGTCGAAGCCGACAAGTACCTTGAGATTTCCGCCGAAGCCGTTAGGGTCCGTAGACTGTACAGCTGTACCCTTGTCTGTAGTATAGATAACGAAAGTTTGGTCTTTGCCGTCAATGTTACGTGTGACTTCTTTCTCGTCCTGTACAACAACCTCGTCAGCTGAGAGGACAGCCTTGATGCCGTCAGCAAGAGTTTTCTCTGCCTGTGCATCAATGGCAGGTTTTGTTGC
>JAIDEM010000186.1:5488-10766 GCA_029054825.1 Prevotella sp.
TTGACAAATGCGAGGAGACCGCCACAGATGACTGCCACTGCAAAGAGTACAATCACCATATTCTGAAGATTTGATTTAAGTTTTTCCATATCTTTGCCTCCTGTTATTTGTTTGCTGGAACCTCGCCGAAACGCTTTGGAGAGGTATACATATTAATAAGCGGTGTGAACGCGTTCATTATAAGGATAGCGAAGGACATGCCTTCTGGATAAGCACCCCAGTTACGGATGACAACTGTCAGTACGCCGATAGAAATACCATAGATAATCTGTCCCCTTGCGCACATTGGAGATGTAACGTAGTCTGTTGCCATGAATATTGCGCCAAGCATGAGACCGCCGGCGAACAGTACTTGGAATGGATTAGCGTATGTCTGGCAGTCGCACATCCAGAGAAGTCCTGCAAGTACGAATACTGTGCCGAGGATGGATACCGGGATATGCCATGTGATGATTTTCTTCCATAGGAGGTATGCCAGTCCAAGAAGAAGTGCGAGCGCACAGATCTCACCGATTGTTCCTGCGCCAGCAGTAGCGTTGCCGAGGAACATGTCGGTAGCGGAAGGAAGCTGCTCTAATGCAGATGTATCACCCTTGATGGCCTCTTTCATGAGAGCGAGAGGAGTAGCGCCAGTCTCAGCGTCAAGGTAGCTTGTCATCTGTCCCTGAAGAGGCCATGATGTCATGGCTGTAGGGAAGCTGACAAGGAGGAAGCAACGGCCTACGAGTGCCGGATTGAAAGGGTTCTGTCCCAGACCGCCGAATGTCATCTTTGCAACACCTATGGCGATAAGTGCGCCTACGATTATCATCCATATAGGAAGGTTGCTTGGGAGGTTCATTCCCAGCAAAAGACCAGTGAGAGCAGCAGAGCCGTCACATACGGTCATGCGTTCTTGCTTCAGAATGAATTTGCTTATTGCCCATTCAAAGAATACACAGGCGATAACGCTTGTGGCACACACAATGGCGGAGCCTATTCCGAAATAGTAGAAGCTGACGAGGAGAGCCGGAATGAGCGCGATGATAACGCCATACATATTCTTGCCCACACTGTCATTCCCATGTGCATGCGGAGAAAGTGAAACTATAAGATTTCCCATTTTATTGTTTTATTTTATAAGGGATTTTAAATTGATTTGAGTGATTTCATGTCAGCCGGTTTGCATCCAGCAGGCAGGTTGACAGGTTTGTTGCAAGGCTTTACTGTCGGTATGGCAGTAGGAACGAACGGTTTGTCTGCTGTAGACATAGCCTTTGCTGTTCCCTTTGCGGCAGTAGCAGGAGCATTGTCTCCCTTTGCAGGGGCTGGTGCTGGAGCTGCATTGCGTGAACGTATGATGCCCATCACGGTAGACTTGCCGACACGTATGTTGTCAAGAAGCGGACGATGAGATGGACATGTGAACTGGCATGAGCCACATTCGATACATGACGTAATCATCTCTTTCTCAACCTTATCCCACATCTTCTTTGAAGAACAGGTTGCAAGGAGGTAAGGCTCAAGACCCATAGGACAAGCGCCTACGCACTTCGCGCAACGGATACATGGATCAATCTCCTTGCGCTTGGCATCATCGTCTGTGAGGACTGTGATACAGTTCTGTCCCTTGCCTACAGTCACATCAAGTGTATTGACGGCGCGTCCCATCATAGGGCCTCCGGCAAGCACCTTGTTGTCTCCTTCCGGCATGCCTCCGCAGAGGTCTATCAGTTCCTGGAATGATGTACCCATGCGGACGATGAAGTTAGAAGGATTCTTTATCTTCTTTCCTGTTACGGTCGTGTAGCGCTCGAAGAGAGGCTTGTTCTTCATTACAGCCTCATATACGGCGTATGCTGTTGCAGCATTCTGTACGATGGCACCGACATTGACAGGTATTGCTGGAGGTGCAGGGACCTGACGGCGTATCACTGCATCGACGAGCTGCTTCTCGCCGCCCTGTGGGTATTTCTTTGCGAGAGGGACAACCTCGATATTGGTGATGTTCTTCTCCTCGAGCTTCTTTGCTATGAGTTCGATGGCAGCAGGCTTATTGTCCTCTATGCCGATATATCCCTGATTAACCTTTGCGCCCTTCATGAGAATCTTTACACCCTCAATGAGCTCGTCTGCTTTCTCGAGCATCAGGCGATAGTCGGATGTGATATAAGGCTCACACTCTACACCATTGATGATGATGCACTCAGCCTTTGCTGTCGGTGGAGGGCACAGTTTGATGAAGGTCGGGAAACAAGCACCGCCCATACCTACGACACCGGCATTCTTGATGCGGTTGACAATCTCTTCAGGTGTAAGTTCTGGATGAGCCTCCAGTGTCTCGAGCTTGTCGGAACGGTCTATTGTCGGTTCCCACTCGTCACCTTCCACCTTGATATATACAGCAGGGCGGTTTGCGCCTACGGCATCTACAGCCTCTCCGACTTTTGTTACAGTACCGGAAACGGAGCTGTATACTGGTGCGCTGACAAAGCCGCCAGCCTCAGCTATCAGTGTTCCGACCTTGACCTTGTCGCCTTCTTTTACAACAGGTTTTGCAGGTGCTCCGATATGCTGTGTCATCAGCAGTACAGCCTGCTTAGGAAGTGGAGCAGGTTTCGTAACGGCGTCATTGCTCAGTTTGTTTTCTTCCGGGTGGACGCCACCAAGTCTAAAAGTACGTACTTTCATTTGCTAAACCTCCTTGAATTAAATAGTTTTAAGTGATTTCATATCAGCTGGCTTGCATCCTGCCGGCATGTTCACCGGTTTGTTGCAAGGCTTCACGGTAGGGATGGCTGTAGGAACGAACGCTTTCTCTACTGGAGCTGGTTTGAAAGACTTCTTTGCTCCGCCTTCCGCTTTTGGTGCAGGCTGTGCGGCAGGTGCAGGATTTGCAGAAGCGGCACCGAGCAAATCTACAATCTTTGACATAGTCTCTTCACCGCCGACAGGACATGACAGTCCGTCGATAGAGCCTTCATTGGACCCTTTGATGAGAGCATTTGCCAGACCGGCACAACCAGGGAAGCCGCAGCCACCGCAGTTGGCGCCAGGGAGAGCCTCGATAATCAAAGGCAATCGGGCATCCTCCTCAACAGCAAACTTCTTGGAGAGGACATAGAGCAATACCGAGGCGATAAGCGCTATGATACCCAAGACGAGTACTGGAACGATAATCTCAGTCATAATGTTGTTTGTTTGTTGATTATTAAATGTATATTAGTTATTTTCTTCAATAGTGAACTGGAATTTCATCTGCATCAGTCCTTTGAACAGGTACAGTACAGTGTAGTATATTCCGAAGACGGCCATGCCGCCTATGGCAGCGTATCCTTGGTTGTAAGGCTCTGGAGTAGGGAAGGGCCCCGACGCCTCTGTCAGTCTGAGTATGGCGACAATCGTCAATACTGCCATTACTACAGGCACTACAAATGCTATCAGCACGGCTGTCAGTCCCATCTTTCCTCCCATGATGACGCACACGTCTTGCCCTATGCGGTACTTGTGTGCCTTTTTTGTCCATATATCGACGACCTTCTCCTTGCTCTCTGCTGAATTGCAATGTTTTGCAATCTTGCAGTGCAGGCATGCGGAAGTCTGGGCGATGCGCACCTGTATATGCTCGCCCTCGATGGATGTTATTACGCCTTCGTGTCTTATCTGCTCGTTCATTGTGTTGTCTTTCGTGCCGTATAGGGGCGTATGTGTACAACAATACACCGCGTGTACGATTTAAGGCAGTGATAGTTTGCTTGCAAAGTTATATTAATTTTTTGAATAATGAAAACTTTTTAATACATTTTCACGGTGAAAAGTCGAAAATATGCTAAAAAGCCTTCAATTCTTCATAAATTCTCTGTACAGGCAACCCCATGACATTGAAATACGAACCTTCAAGCCTCGTCACTCCGACATAGCCTATCCATTCCTGTACGCCATACGAACCAGCCTTGTCAAGAGGACGGTATTTCGTGACATAATACTGTATCTGCTCGTCGGTGAGATGGGTGAAAGTGACATCGGTCTTCACGCTAAAATGGCGTGTTTTTGTCTTTGTCCTGAGACATACGCCTGTGATGACCTGATGTGTCTTGCCGCTGAGTCTGGACAGCATTCTGCATGCGTCCTCCTCGTCATCGGGCTTGCCCATTACTTCACCGTCGAGTATCACGACAGTGTCTGCCGTGAGCACTATGTCGTCATCGTCGACAGCTCCTATATGCTCGTCGTTGAAATAGGGTATGGCCTTTTTCTGGGCTATGTATTCCGCAACATCCTCAGCCTTGAGGGTGTCGGGATATGACTCGTCGATATTCGGAATGACCCATGTCCTGAACTCCATGTCCAGTCCGCCAAGGAGCTCTTTGCGCCTTGGAGAGTTGCTTGCAAGTATAATCATCTTATGTTCTGTTTTGTTTCTTTGTATGATGTTCCGTTGTTTTCGTGTCGTTTCGCATTGGCGTCAGACACCGTCTGTCACGGCGTGGGTGTCGCCGTTGCTGCAGAGACATGCGGAACCGCACGAAAAAGGGTGACCCCTCATGTGGTAAACCGTAACCTTTTACACCATGAAAGGTGACCTTTCGTGATGCAAAAGGTCACCCTATGTTTTTATGTTTGCCACTATTACTTCGTGATGTTGCGTAACATTTTGACAATAAAGTGGATGTGTAGCGATGTTAGTGTAGATATTTAATGGTCTGTCCTGCTACTGTTTTCTCCTCTTCTGGATGTCTGTCAGGCGGTATGACGTGACGTTGCAGTGGCGGTTACGACAGCTTTTCGGATATCAGAACCTGCCGATGTGCACGTTCTCCCATTTCAGCTTCTCCTCGTTCTGTGGCTTCCGTTCGTCGGTGGCAAAGCCGAATGCGAGCACGCACAGCACCCTCTGTTCCTCGGGAATGTCAAGAATGCCGTGTATAACCTCGTCGGCACTCGTGCCATCGCTCAGTCCGCGCTTGTCCATCTGCGACCAGCAGGAGCCGATACCCAGTTCCTCCGCCTGATACTGCATGCTTATCGCGGCGATGGAGCAGTCCTCAATCCAGCAGTCAGAGTCGTCCGGATTTGCCGTCACGACAACGGCAAGAGGGGCGTTTTTCAGGAAAGCCCCTCCGAGATGCTTCGCGTCGGCCAACTTCTCGAGATCGGTCTTCTCCTCTACGACGATGAAATGCCATGCGCGTGTCGACTTGCTTGTAGGCGCCATGAGCCCGGCGCGCAGTATGAGTCTTACGTCCTCTCCGTCAAGAGGCTTCTCTGAGAATTTTCGGTGTGAACGGCGCGTCTGCAC
>JAIDEM010000187.1 GCA_029054825.1 Prevotella sp.
AGACGGCATATTCTCCGTTGTCGACAGCCATCACGGCAATGTGTGGCGTGTCCATCAGCTGGGGAGCGGGAAGCAGATGTACATAGTCACCGATGGTGAATATCATTACGCCCATGGCGATACGATAGAGGAAGCCCGCAAGGACTTGGTCTATAAAATCTGCGACCGTGACAAATCAGAATACGAGCACCTCACGCTTGACAGTGAACTGACTTACGCCGAGGCGGTAGAGTGTTACCGTGTGATAACGGGTGCCTGCTCTGCTGGCACACAACATTTCTGCGAGAATATCCTCACGGTGAAGAAAGACAAGTACACCATACGAGAGATGATAGAACTGACGGAGGGACAGTACAAAAGTGAAATATTCAAAGAGTTTTTCAGTAAATATCAATTATAAATATAATGGCAGAATTAAAAGGAAAAGTGATAGCCGTGTTGCCTTTGGCGAGCGGCATATCAAACAGGACAGGCAAAGAATGGGCTTCGCAGGAATATGTGATAGAGGAAAATGATGTACGTTATCCGCAACGTACATGTTTTAAGGTCTTCGGCAGTGACAAGATACAGCAGTTTGCCCTACAATTGGGCGACATTGTAACGGTCAAGCTGGAACTTGGAGCGAGAGAGCACAACGGCAAGTGGTATAACGAGATTAACTGCTGGAGTGTAGAGAGAGGACAGACCACACGGCCAATTCCTCAACCACAGCGACTGTTGCAAAATATGCAACACTCACCACAGCAAGGTGGCTATCAACCTGCACAGCCTGTACAACAGCCATTTCCTCCGCAGGTGGACACTTATAGTGAAACCCTGCCTTTCTGACAGAATCGTTAAATGTTTCTTCATAATATTACCTATGCCATGGCGGCGTTGTGAAATGCCGTCATGGCTCTGAAGCGAAAACACTCAAATAAATAAGATGGATATATGAAAGAAAGAGAACCAATGCAGTTGGAAATAATTGGCAACACACTGACAGTTACAATAAAATCCAGATGTTGTGAAGGTCATATTTGTGAATACGCCAAAAACTATTTCCTCAAAAGCTATTTCCTCAGTATGTCTATTTCCCATGAGAACGATGACATCTTGTTTAAGCTGGCTGGTATCAAGGACATATATGGCTTTCAAAAGAAAATACTTGGATATTCAGATGAAGATAAAGGTACTTTCCCGCATTGCTGCACCCGTGAAGATGTCATAAAACTTGTAAAAGCAGTCGTTGATTACAACAACAGTCAATGTGAAAAAGAGAATAAAGGTAGAATCTCTCTAAGAG
>JAIDEM010000188.1 GCA_029054825.1 Prevotella sp.
GTCCTGTTCAGTTGCGTAGCATCAAAATGAGGACGTTCGCATATCTTCGGATAATCAGAAACCGTAGGATATTTTATTATATTCATTTTTTATACTCAGATATCAAGAATATGTAGAACATTCGTCTTAAAAATGCGACAAAGGACTACAGTATCATTTTCTCAATCGGAAGCACCAGAATCCCTTCTGCACCGGCAGTCTTCAGTTGGTTTACAATCTCCCAAAAATGCTTTTGGTCAACAACCGTATGTATTGACATCCATCCCTCTGTAGAAAGAGGGAGAACTGTAGGAGACTTGATGCCCGGCAGTATGGCGCAGATATCCTTAACTTTGTTGGCTGGAGCATTCATGAGAACATATTTCTTATCGTCAGCGACAAGCACAGACTGCATTCTGAAAAGCAGTTCGTCCAGAACGGCCTGCTTCTCCTGTGTCAATTCTCTGTTGCCAATGAGTAATGCCTCGCTCTTCATCACGACCTCAACCTCACGCAGCTTGTTGCTGACAAGTGTCGAACCTGAACTTACAATATCAAAGATTCCGTCAGAGAGACCTATACCAGGAGCAATCTCTACAGAGCCCTGAATGACATGGATATCTATATTGATACCCTCCTTCTCCGCAAACTTACGCAGGATTGTAGGATAAGAAGTTGCTATCTTCTTGCCGTCAAACCATTTCACTCCCGGATACTCAATAGCTTCCGGTATGGCAAGCGAGACACGGCATTTTGAGAAGCCAAGGCGTTTTACTATATTGGCATCCACCTGACGCTCCACAAATTCATTCTCACCGACAATTCCTATGTCTGCTACCCCACTTGCAACACACTCTGGGATATCATCATCACGAAGGTAAAGGACCTCCATAGGGAAATTGGCAGACTGTACAAGCAGCGTGCGACGAGCACTGTTTATCTTGATTCCCGTCTCTTTGAGGAGATTCATCGTATCCTCATAAAGACGGCCTTTTGACTGGACGGCTATTCTTAACATAATATTTGTACCTGAAAAACGTCACTCCATAACAGAAGTGCTTGTTGTGTAAATAAATCTTATATTTTGTGGCAAAGTTACAATAAAATTTTGAGATACGCAACAAAATGCGTAATTTTGTATTGGATACAACATAAAAATGAAACACACTTCTTTATTAATACTGCTCATTACAATAACAGCGTGCACACAGAAACAGCCACAAGAAGAAGTCGTTACTCCATGGGGAGATGTCATCGTGGAGGAAACTGAAACAGATTCTACAGGAACATTATCCCTGAATGACATCATAAGTCAAGGAGAACTTATAGCATTCACGTTTAACGGTCCTGACACATATTATGAATACCGTGGACACGGAATGGGTCTGCACTACCTTCTTGCCGAGAAATACGCTCAAAGTCTTGGAGTCAAACTGCGTATAGAGGTATGCAGGGACAGTACTGATATGGTAAAAAGGCTTCTCAGCGGAGAGGGGGATCTGGCTATCGTCCCAGCATCAGCGTCCGTCAACGAACACGGCATCTACCTATGTGGTCCTCAATGGCTTGCAAATAACAAAGATGTAGCCGCCAACATAAAGCAATGGTACTCTCCTTCCATGATATCGGAAACAGAAAAAAAACAGAAACTACTCCTTGCCACAGGCGGTGTCACACGCCATGTGTACCAGCCCATGCTTGACAGGCAGAAAGGCGTGATATCACACTGGGACCATCTGTTCCGACAGCATGCGCCCACAGCACGCCTCGACTGGCGTCTGGTTGCGGCACAGTGCTATCAGGAATCCTGCTTTGACCCACGTGCCCATTCATGGGCTGGAGCGTGCGGACTTATGCAGATTATGCCATCAACAGCAGCACAACTGGGACTATCCATGTCGGACATCTATTCTCCGGAGCATAATATATCCGCCGCAATGCGGTATATGAAACGGCTGATGGCTGAGTTCCGTGACATTCCGCGACACATGGAGCGCACGTGTTTTGCATTAGCGGCATACAACGGCGGTACACATCACATACGCGATGCCATGGCATTGACAAGAAAGTACGGAAAAGACCCACACAGATGGAACGATGTCCGGGAATTTGTCCTGAAACTGTCTCAAGCGCAGTTTTATAAAGACCCTGTCGTGAAATATGGATATATGCGAGGCTCCGAGACGGCTGACTATGTGAATAAAATAATGCAACGGTATGCCGGATACAGGGGGCACGCACATGTATCACCCATGGAAATAACGCCGCAAAAGGCTATGAAAAAGCATAAATACAAGCCTAAAGAGTAAACTATGCCATCCACACAGCCACAAGGTCTTTATACTATTTTTGAAAAAGTACAAAAATTACAGGCAGGATATACAATAAAGGCAATGATGACGCGTTGTATATAGTGAGAATATCAATAACCAAGCCCCATTGCCTATGACATATTTTACCCTTGAAGAAGTGACACCCCGAAGTTCAACATTACAAATTATACTGCAGATTGCACACTCGTATCGAGTAGCAAAGACAGGAAACGATACAGTAGGATATTCATTGAATTAAGAATATCCTGCCGTATCATCACATCTGTCCTATATTTTTCTATAATCCAAACAAGCGTTTTGCCGTTGCTGTCGTTACAGCATCAACTTCTGACATTGTAACCCCATAAGCCTCGGCAAGACGGTTGCACACCATTGGCACAAAGGATGGCTCATTGCGCTTTCCTCTATATGGCACAGGAGCCATATAAGGCGAGTCTGTCTCCAATACAATGCGGTCAAGTGGCACAACACTCGGCAAGGTCTGCGGCAGATTACTTTTCTTGAATGTCAGCACACCACCAATACCGATGACAAACCTCTCAAATTCAAGAAGTTCCAATGCCTCTCTCTCATTTCCAGTGAAGCAATGGAACACTCCACCCAGTAAGTCTTTTTCATACCTGCGCAACAGCTTTACCATTTCATTTTGCGCCTTGCGACAATGAATCATCAGGGGAAGACCTGTCTCTATAGACCACACAACCTGACGCTCAAAACATTCAAGCTGTTCTTTCTCATATTCACGACTCCAATAATAGTCAAGGCCTACTTCACCTATTCCTATTACATCTGTCGACAACAGCGCCCTGATTCCCGCAAGCTGACTTTTCCAATCGTCTTTCACCTCTTCCGGATGTATACCAATCATAGGATAGCAATAGCCTGGATAAAGCCGACAGAGCTCCAGTATGCGTCTGCTGGACGGCAAGTCTATCGCTGGAACGAAAGCCTTCTCTACACCGGCATCCTTGGCACGCTGTATGACAACAGAGAGATCGTCCTTGAACTCATCTCCGTCTAAATGTGTATGGGTATCTATCATTTTCTGTAATGTCTGTTTACGGATAGGCTTATTTCTCGCGTTTCATCATTTTTGCTGCAAAATCACGCAATACAGCCTTCTTCTCAGCAGAAACAGAGACCGCGTCAAGATAGTCCAACGCTTCCCTGTAATATTCATCCATCCTTTGTTTTGCAAGCCTGTCTATTGAGAGTTTGGTGTACATGCCTCTCACAGCATCCACTTTCTCATTACGGTCACAGGCTCCAGCCATCACCTGTTCAGCTGTGAAGGAACACCATTTCAGAAGTTCCTCCTTATCCTTTCCCTCTGCCTTCTTCATGGCATTGATAAGCATGAACGTCTTCTTGTTCTCTGTTATGTCGCCACCGATATTCTTACCGAACACTTTCGGGTCTCCATACACATCAAGATAGTCGTCCTGAAGCTGGAAAGAAAGTCCGAGTCTCTCGCCGAACATATAAAGATTGTGCTGGTCTTCTGCAGGGGCATCGGCAAGGATTGCTCCGATTTTCATCGCACAGGCAAGGAGAACACTGGTCTTAAGGCGTATCATTTCTATATATTCTTCCTCACTGACATCATCACGCGACTCGAATTCTATATCATACTGCTGCCCCTCGTCTATCTCAAGAGCGGTCTCTGTAAACAGCTTTATGACATCAGGCATGTGCCTTGCATCGCACTCAGCCATACGTAAGAATGCTGTAACAAGCATGGTGTCGCCTGACAGCACGGCCGTATTGGCATTCCATTTCTTATGGACAGTTTCCTTTCCACGACGCATATCCGCATTATCCATAAGGTCGTCATGAAGCAATGTAAAGTTATGATAAGTCTCTATGGCACAAGCACAAGGCAAAGCCTGTTCGACATTACATTTATACATATCGTAAGCCATGAGCATCAGTACTGGACGGATACGCTTCCCGCCAAGAGACAGCACATATTTTATCGGCTCATAAAGCGATTGTGGCTTTCGGTCATAGCTGAGATTGTCAATATATTTGTTGACAATGTCGAGAAGTTCGTCAGATGTTTTCATATTAAACAAGAGATTATATACTGTATTTTGTTTTTCAGACATCATGTGTATCCAAGATTTTTCACAGGGCAAAGATGATAGGTATGCCGACTACTGCGCGTACAGGCTTGCCCCTGTTCTCTCCCGGCTTCCATTTCGGCATGGCTTTTATCACCCGTAAGGCCTCATCATCAAGAGGGGTATGGGTTCTTGCGACAAGCTTTATGTTGGTGATGGAGCCGTCGCGCTCCACCACAAAAGTGACAGAGACCACACCCTGCTGCTTCGCCTGACGGCAGCTTTGTGGATAACGGAGCTCGTTTGTAAGCCATGTCATGAATATCGACATACCGCCAGGGAACTCCGGCAACTGCTCTACAATGCGTAAAGGGGCATCCTTGCCTATGACAGCGGCATCAATAGGCACAATCGGTTCTGCCTCGCTGTCTTTCAGCTGATCGGCATTGTCTGCCGCAGAAGACACAAACTTCACCTGCTCTTTCAGTTCTTCAAGCTCCGAATGTTCACGAACATCATCAACCTTGTTTATAAGGTCCGTCGTTGCCGGTTTCTCATGGACCTCTACAGCCACGACATTATCCTCTGGTTTCAGTGATGCAAGAAACTCCATATCTACGGATACATCGTCAGACATGTCGTCCATTATCCCGGAAGTGATATCAAACGCCCGCCAGTTCAGCACAAGGAAGAACACCCCCACCGTCCCCAAAAAGGCAAGCAGGAATATCCTTGGACGTAGCCGGTCGATGTCCGCACGATATGTCTTCCGTTCTATCAAAATCGTTATTATTTACAAAATAATATGCAAATATACACCTCTTTTCTGGAAAAATGACTAACTTTGCTGATAAATTATAAATATTTATATGAAGAAGCTCCTTTCCACCTGTCTTCTCCTCGTTTTTACCATAAATACATGGGCACAGAGCGAGAGCAGGACAGAGTATAATTTCCTTCGTCTTCCTGTCAGTGCACATGCGGCGGCTACCGGAGGGGACAACATCACGATACCTGATGACGACCTGATGATGATGTTCCATAATCCGTCGCTAATAATCGGCGCGACACCAAAGACCGTGGGCCTGCAATACATGAACTACATGAGCGGATGTAACAATGCCTCGGCAGCGTTCAAT
>JAIDEM010000189.1 GCA_029054825.1 Prevotella sp.
TCTGGTAGACACTGTTATTCCTGTCTACCTGTATCAGTCTGTCGGAGCTGTCGTAAGAATACGTCTCTGTCCGACCGAGCCAGGTTGTTTCCATAGGAATGTCAGGTCTTGGGTGAGCAGGTTGCATGCCGTCAGAGGAAAGGGTATTGCCCACAAAATCTCCCAAATCTATGACAGGTTCGAATGGCCGCGTTACAGCCTCAGAGATAACCTCCCTTTCAATAGACTTCTTTGTCAGATTGCCTGTAGGTTTATCATATTCGTACGATGTCCGGTAAAGCTCAGTATAACTGCCAAGTCTCCCTGACTTTTTCAGCACATACGATGTTTTCCTTCCGCAATCATCAAGTTCTACATCTTCAGTCAAAAGCGAACCGAAAGAAGACGTGTATGATTTCCCAGTATAGCCATCCATCCGCCAGACGGTCTTGCCTCCTACGGCAATGGATGTCCTGTTTCCATAGCAGTCGTAAGTATAGTCTGCCGTGACTCCTCCCGGATAGACTATGCGTGTCGTCTGTCCGAGAGAGTTGTAAGTATATCTATATACCAGATTCTTACCGTCTATGTGGCGTGTCTTCGATGACAGCCATCCATACTCATCATAAGAATATGTAGTATAGGCATCGCCGCTCTCCTCCTTCACAAGTTGCTGTGCGCCGTTGCCTGTCGTACCGTAGGTATATTCCGCAAATACCGTATCATTTCCTGATATCCGAGTCTGGCGGCCTGCAGCATCGAAAGTGTATGATGTCTTGTGACCACGGGCATCTGTCCGTGCCCTGACACGTCCGAGAGCATCATGGCTGTATGTCGTGCGTCCTGCGTCAGGATCTGTCAGAGATATACGGTTGCCGACATCGTCATACCCTATTCCGACTATCGAATTATCAGACAACATCCTTACCTTGACAGGCTTGTAGAAAGAGTTATACTCATAGCCAATCTCTCCAGACATGTCTGTCGACGACAGCAGAACGCCACCGTCGTCATAATATTTCCGATATTTGCGTCCGTTGTCGTCTATGTTTATTTCCCTGCCACTGTACGAGTAGTTTACAGTACCGCCATTGCTGCTTGTCTCGCTTGCTACATGTCCGGAACTGTCATAAGCCGTTGTCTTTGTTACACAGAGGTCGCCTGTATGAGATGTCACCTGTATAGGTCGTCCGTATATATCATATTCTGTCTTCACAGACACATCAATATCCTTCATGCCTACACTCTCCACAAGCACCTCACGTCCCATACTGTCATACCATGTCTTTACCCACGGCTCACCATCGGCAAACTGCAATACATAGTATCTCTTGCTATTGTCGTTGCCCCATCCTCTTACGGTCTTGGAATGTGCACAGGAAGGCGATATGACCGTCTCCGCCTGTCCCCAGGAGTTGTAGGTGTATTCCGTGTAAAGCATATCCTCAGGGTTGGTGACATCCACTTCCGTAATCGGATGTCCCCACTGGTCATAAGAATACCATAATGCAGCCGATGCCGGGACGGTATATTTCTTCATGACGAAACGCCCTGAAGACTCATACACATTCATGCTCTGCATCCTTTCCACCCCTTCGCCGTAAGTCGTCGAAGAAGTCACATTGCCGTAAACATCATATCCGTATTCATTGGTTATAGGAAGACTTGTACCGTCATTTATGCATTCAGATGTTTTATTTCCCAGTTCGTCGTATGTTATGCGTGTCTTCCTTGTCACAGAATTTGAGGCATCATAGTAGTTGTCATTGTACGTGACAGTCTGCGGCAGATACATTCCTGCAAGTTCAATGAAATCACCATATATTGCCTCATGATAGTTTTCTGAAAATTCACCCTCTTTCCTTTCCGACAGCAGACATCCTCTCTGAGGATCATAAGTCTTCCGGACAGTCGTGCTTATTCCGTCAGAGTTCACCGTTGTAGCCGTTGCCTTCTGCAAGGCAAATGTCTTGCCTGCACTTACACTGTATGTGTTTGTCACCGTTGTCGTCTCTGTATATCCACCCGATGTCTTGCGAACAGTAGTCTTGGCAGGAGCAAAGCATGAGGTATCCCAGCTGTCTATGGTTGTCTCTGTCTTGTCTCCTGTGACACTGTTGGTTGCTGTCACCGATGTGAAGCCCAGGAAGCCACGCCCTGCCACATGGGTTCTCATGCCCCGATATCCATATTTCAGTTCCGTATCTCCTGCGATACCATTATCAGTCTTTATGCCGCTCACGACATGTAGCGGAAGCGTACTTCCTATTACAGGATATGAGGTTCCATATCCCATGGCATACGTATTGCCGTCAGTCAGTGAGGCGTATGTTATATCCACAGTACGTCCTGTCTCGTCCGTCACCGATGTGACCTTTCCGCTTTCAGGCGTGTAACCATCGTTAGTATATATATGTATCTGTGGCTCGGTCTGACCGTCTTGACTGTAACAGTTCGCACCATAGTTCATCATTTCTATCTGTCCGCTGCCGGTGAAACAACCTACAGCGAAACGGGAGGCGAGGGAATTGGCTTCACTACTCGACACAACTTCCTTTACTGTGTGGAGCGACTCTCCTGTGGAACGCATCCATACAGTCTTAGACGGTACAGACTCGCTGACATAATTTGTCATCACCACATCTGACTTTCCATCAAAATCAAAATCAAAGACAAGACATTGCATCTTATTACCGTCTTTCTCGTCAGAATGCTTGTATATGTCTGATGTGCACGCAAGTCTCTTCGTGAAGTCGCCATTGCCCTTATTAAGGCAGAAATACCAATTTTTATAGCCAGAATCATTGGTCAAGAAATCCACAAGACCGTCACCGTTAAAATCTCCTTGAAATACCCTATCCCCACCAAAAAGCGTGGCACCGATTCTGGTGTTACTTTCAGAAAACATGTTTCCATCTTCAAACTTTCCGCCATTGTTGAAGTATATCTTATAGCGTATTGTCTCGATAACCATCAAGTCTACAAGGCCATCATTGTTGAAGTCTCCTGTAAATATGTGCACCGGCGGATAAGACAGTTTCAATATCTGTTCATGGTGTCTGATACTACTCTCATCCTTATATCCAAACAGCCCACAGATATATCCTCCACCATAAGGGCTTTTCTCGAGAACAATGACTTCCGAGCGACCATCATGGTCTACATCGGCATTGGTAAAATAAGGATACTTGTCATCACCTTTCAGTATGTGTGCAAATCTATCATGAGAAAAATTCCCTCCACGAACCAGATTGAATACAACTTGTCTGCCATCAGCCCCTTCACCTTCGGAAATCTGCGGCACACAAATATCGACAAGGCCATCGCCGTCAAAATCAAACTGATATGATGATAGTTTATGACATTCAAATTTAAAGAGTTTAGAAGGGAATTTTCCGTTAAGACCTAAGCTAACCGACCTATGACGAACATACCTCAATGCACCATTAAGATATTCTGCCCTATAAACAACAAGCGGAGTATCAAATGTTTCCGTTGTCCATCCCTGTGAAGTGGATTTTGTAGATACAGAGGCTATCTCTATTATATCGGCAAGGCCATCGCCTGTCATATCGCCAGCCATAAAAACTTCATTCTCTACCTTCTGTTCCTCCGTGCTGATTCCTGTATTGCGATTATAACTTTTCACAAGACTTATATCTGGTGAAAGAACCTGTTGTGAAAAGGCTGGCAGGCTTTTCCAGTTGAGCACAACCGGCGGACGCTCCTCTCCGTCTGCATTTTGCTCAGTAATAGAATACAGGCGTGAGAAGGACTTACCAGACTGATCTTCCGACTTATACTGGAGCGAATAATATCTGTATCTGTTGCCGTTCGTAGCAGTCTCTATGCTACGTAGACGCAAAGCCATCACCACATTATGGAAACTGACAAGATATTCCTGTCTGTCAGAACGTGATTCATATTCAAACTTGACACTGTTGTAAATTTTGGTATCCTTCCTTGTATTCCCTCCATAGAAGATTTCCTTTGGATATACCATACAGCTATCAGACATGTAACTGTATCCTATATAGTTTCCGTGACGGTCTTCCACCTTTGTTATATACCAAGCATTTACTATACCACGTTCTATTCCTTTAAAACAAAATTGCTTCGAATCTGAGGTGTCACCATATATGTAAGTCTTTCCGTCTGCCGTCTTCACTTCTATCCATGTCGTCAGCAATCCTCCATCATGGAATATCACCTTTGTAGACGGTGCATTTTCCGGACTATATACTGCGCCGTCACATCCTGCAGAGCCGGAGATGAGCATAAGCCTTACGCCATCAAGATAATAGGCATCATCATTTGCATATGTCACACCCTTTGCCGCGCCATCATGAAAGACGGTTTTCTGTCCGCGGGTGATGACCGACATTCCGCTGATGTTGCATCCCCATCCTACAATACCATTACCGCCTTGGCTGTTGTAGGCTACTGAGACATTAGGCTGCATTCCTCCCACACCAGGAGGAAGAGCAATGGCATAGGAATAGACCGCCGCCCCTGTCTGTGACACATCGAATGTGCCATTGGAGCCGATGACCGGTGCTGTCTCTGCAGTAGACATGTCTGGCTGCTTGGTATATCCGAAATCATGGTCGTCTGACGATGGTTCCGCGGCATTTCCCGACAATGATGGCTGGGCATACTGTATGCCATTTGCTACTGCTATTGGGCATACAAACATAAACATTACCCATATATAATACTGTATATACTTGGTTTTCATGGCTGTCCGTTTATAATTATCTTTGCCGAGCACGAACTTTTACCGGTTGTAACTGTCACGATATAGCATCCTGCACGAAGACCCGTCAGGTTGTATTCCGTCAGGTGTTTCGTGGGCGCCTCGCTGTAGACAAGTTTTCCCGACAGGTCATGGACGCTGAGAAGACAGTCCGACGGGTCTACTGACGGACTAATATTTATACTGAAGCCGTCTTTCCCATCCGTGTCCTGCATGATGTCTGCAATATTCATGGAAGAACTTTTCGCCAGCCGTTGCTGTCCGCTGACGGTATTGTAACCGCGTGCTGTCCTGTTTCCTGCAGCATCATACTGATAGACTATCGTCTTTGAGTCATCATCATCTCTCCGCTCTACGCCATTGGCGTACAGAGTGTTTGCGGAAACGACAGCAACAATGAATAAAAAAGCTATGTCTCTTGTATTTTTCATAATAATCTTAGATGTCAAAGGTTTCGGTTACACACGACAAGCCAGCGGGCAAAGGCGTTTCTGCCTGTCCAGTAGCAAGGTGAAAACAAGAAAACGGACGCCTGTATGTCACAAGCATCCGTTATCCACAGTTATTGTCAGTCTATTTCCTTTATCTGCTTCTTCACAAGCTCTATCTCCTCCTTGAGCTTCTCCACCCGGCGGTTCATCTCGTCGAGGAGGGAGTTGCCTTTCTTGGAAGATATGGAAAGGAAACCGAGATTGTTCTCATAGGTCTTGAGGTCTCCCTTCATCTGGTCCAGCTTACGCTGCAGGCGTGTGCGTTCGTTGTCGACAGCTTGCTCGCCACGCTTCGCGACAGCTTTTATATTCTGCTTGAAATTGTCCATGCGACGGCGCTGGCTGTTGGCGTTCAAGACCTTGTGTATCTTGTCAAGTGCCGCATGATACTCATCGTATATCTTGTCCTTCTCCTTGAACGGGACATGTCCCACCTCATTGAACCGGTCGATAAGTTCACGCATACGCTGCTGCAGGTCTTCTCCAGCCTCTTCGGCAAGGGTCTCCAGCTCTGCGACAATCTCTTTTTTCTTCTGCAGATTCTCCTTCTCGGCATTGCGTGTGCCGGAGTTTGCGGCGTTGCGTGCCTCGAAGAAGTGGTTGCAGGCACCGATAAACTCCTGCCAGAGCTGGTCGCCGACTTTCTTCGGCACCATGCCTATCTCCTTCCATTCCTTCTGCAGCTGCATCATCTTGTCAGCAGTCTGCTTCCAGTCCGTGCTGTCCATCAGAGCCTTTGCCCTGTCTATGAGTGCCTGCTTCTTCTCGGCATTCTCGGCAAATCGCTCCTTCATCTCCTTGAAGTACTGTGTCTTGCGCTGGAAGAACTGGTCGCAGGCGATACGGAAGCGCTCGAAGATCTTCACATTCATCTTCTGAGGAGCGAATCCTATGGTCTTCCATTCTGCCTGCAGGGCGAGGACGAGCTTTGTCACCTCCTCCCACTCGGCGGAGTTCTGGCACTCACGCTTCGAGAGTTCCTCGGCCTGTTCGCAGAGAGCAGTCTTCCTTGCAAGATTCTCTTCCTCCTTGGCACGTATATCTTCAAAATGCTGCTGGTGGCGCTTGTTCACTACGGTGCTCGCCGCCTTGAACCGCGTCCATACCTGTTCGCGCAGGTCCTTTGCTACCGGTCCCACCTCGCGGTACTCCTGATGGAGGTCCTGCAACTGGTGGAATGCGCTGATGACATCCTCCTCATCGGCAAGTTTCTCTGCAAGTTCGCAGAGGCGGGTCTTTGCCTCAAGGTTTTTCTTGAAATCATACTCACGAGCCTCGGAGTTGAGTTTCAGCATGTCGTAGAACTGCTCTACATACAGCTGATACGAGCGCCAGGTCTCGGTGGCGTTCTCCGCCGGCACCTGTCCTGTCTCCTTCCACTGTGCCTGCAGGTCCTTGAAGTCCTGATAAGACCTGTTGGCCTCCTCGGGAGATGTCACCATTGCCTTTATCTTTTCTATGATGGCCTGCTTCTTGGCGAGGTTTGCCTGCTTCTCAGCCTCCTGTGCGGCGAAGACTTTCTGACGCTTCTCGCGAATGACAGCCATCGCTGTCTTGAATGTCTCCTCCGTGTCGTCGGCCTGGATGACATATTTCTCAGGGTCGCCGCCCTCGTCGAGGTATGTCTTCAGCTTCTGCTCACGCTCTTGGAAGTGTAACTTGTAGAACAGGCTCTTAAGGAGTTCCACCTCTTCCTTCTCGGGAGTTTCTTCACTTTGAGCGAGTTCTTTCACGCGTTCGATAACCTGCGCTATTGTCTCATAACGCTTCTCTTCAGAGTCCATCATAACTTTTGTTTTAGTTTGAATCGATGTTTAGTCACTGTTTAGTAAGTAATCAGAATCGGATGATACTGTATGTGATGAAGCAAGTGATCTAATCTTGCATGGACAGATGCTGTCGTTTCCTGCCGCTTCAGCCTTTCCGCCCTGTCGCATAGAGGGCTATGTCTCTTTGTCACAAGCGGTAGAGCGTGCCGGAAACAACTGTGCTTCATGTCATACGGTGATTTTGCTCACTTACATAATTTGGTGCGAAATTACAAAAAATATTCTACACCTGCAAATAATTCGATATTTTTTACTAACTTTGTAGCCTAATCTAACTGCCAACATGATGAAAAAGTCATTTATTTCACTCCTTATTTTATTGTCCGCGGTGTCATGGCCGTCATTTTGCCATGCCCAGGACGAGGCTTATATCTTCACATCCTTCCGCGAACCGTCCATTGACGGCATGCACTATCTCTACAGCTACGACGGCCTGCAGTGGGATACCATCCCCGGAGTCTTCATGCGCCCGGAGATAGGCAACAGGGAGGCGTACACCGATGTGTTTACAGGAGAGCATGTCATCCCTACCTTCGCGCCAGACGAGCGTGTCCTCCGCGACCCGTCCATAACGCAGGGACCTGACGGGACGTTCCATCTCGTATGGACGACACAGTGGTACGGCAGCCGCGGATTCGGCTATGCACACTCCAAAGACCTCATACACTGGTCCAGGCAGATAGAGATACCTGTGATGAAAGACCATCCCACGAACAATGTCTGGGCACCGGAGGTGTTCTACGATGACGAGCTGAAGGAGTATTTCATCATCTGGTCATCGCAGATAGACCCAAAGGACCGCACGGCGGAGGATATGAAAGGCACGAACAGCTGCCACCGCATGTGGTACTGCACGACAAAAGACTGGAAGCGTTTCTCGCCTGCAAAGCCTTATTACGACCCGGGATTCAACAGCATAGACGGCTTCCTGCTCAAGCGCGCGCCGAAAGATTATGTGCTTGTAGTCAAGGACAACCGTAAGCCGGGCTATTCGAATCTCTTCTGTGTCTTCAGCGATTCTCCCCACGGACCGTTTCATTCACCGACAGAGGTATTCACCCCGTCGTACAGCGAGGGACCTTGTGCCGTAAGGATAGACAGCGGAAAGGGCAAGAAACGTCAGTCTGAATGGCTCATATACTACGACCAGTACCGTCCGGCACAGAAGTTCGAGGCTGTCTCGACACGTGATTTCAAGACCTTCACCCCTGTCCCGGAGCGTATAAAGGTGCCTGCCGAGCACAAGCACGGCACGATAGTAAAGGTGAGCCGCAGTATTCTCGATAATATCCTGAAGCATGCTGCATCCCGCTAACATACTTCTACTTGCCATGTCGCTCATCCTCTTTCCTGTCAAGGGAAGCCAGAATGGCAGCAGCACACAGCAGAAAAAGGCTGCGGAGCATAAGGGTACCGGGCAAGGCAAGCAGCAGAAAGGCATGGCGACATTCTACTCCAAACGCGCGACTGGCGCGAGGACGGCAAGCGGAGCGCGCCTGCACCACGACAGTCTGGTGTGTGCACACAGGACACATCCTTTCGGCACGCGCCTGAAAGTGACGAACCCGCGCAACGGAAAATCGGTGGTAGTGAAGGTGATAGACCGCGGACCGTTCCGCCGCGGCGGCATCATAGACCTCTCGTGGCGTGCAGCGAAGGAGATAGACATGATAAGTCAGGGCGTGGCGATGGTCATCGTCAATGTCGTGAAGGACGAAATACACTCGCCATACAAGCTGAAGGAGCAGACAGACAGCATAGAGTTTGACATAGAGGCAAACGATTTCTACGACGGTACCGTGCCTGCATGGCAGAAGCAATGACATATCCGGCTCTTTCCTGACGCGTCCCGGTACAACCAAAACAACAAATGAAGAATCAGCAACTCGGCATCGTCATATGCCAGGTTGCTGATTCTTCATTTATGTCCATAGTGCTTTTCGGAAAGACTGGTATGGGTATTCCACATTATCTCATAAGACTACAGTCTGTCACACAAAGCATATATGGCTCCTGCGGTGATGTCTCTCTTACAACACTTTTTTTTTGCAGAATCACAAAAACAACCAATATGCGTTTCACGCCGCGGCGGACGCACCACGGTACGTCCCTACACCAGTGGTGAGCTGTGACGGATTTGACTAATGCCATCCACCCTCAGCACCGCAGAACCGTACAACCGCAGGACCGTAGATATGAACTCTTGAATATTCCTATATGAACGTATTGAATGCTCCTCAATAACACACTTCACTGAACAGCAAAGCCATCAAACGCCTCAGACGGGATTTTGCGTAAACTATAGGAACGTACCGTGGTGCGTCCGCCACGGCGTGAAACGCCGAATGGACTGTGAGTTTACTTCCGTTTCGCTTTACAACAACAATATCAGTTTTGGAAAAGAATATCCACACCTGCTTTCCAACAGCCCCATACTACCCACAGAAACCGCGCATCCGACAACAACCTCTCACACGCAATCACAACACATTGTTTATCAACACATTGCAGACACCAAGACAAAAGGTCACCTTTTACTGTGCAAAAGGTAACCTTTCATATGGTAAACCGTCACACTTTACTGGGCGAAAGGTTACCATTGACAGATTGTTATTGTATGGTTCAGTAAGCAGACAATATCAACCGGATATCTGCATGATGAAGTAAATGCTTGAATATTGTATCTATACAACTTGTCATCTTGTGGAGAGAACCACCCTGTTACTCCGACACGTGTATAGAATGTTTCTCCAGTTGACACTCAACATTTAATGCCACAGGATAACGGTTCCAACTCAAAAAAGGTGGGACAGCACCACATATTTCAGGGAATGAGACATACTGCCTTTTCCCCGTCTACCAATGACTCTCCTCCAAATATTCCAGCAAGGCCACAGACTCATAGTGCCATCTTCTCAAGATGGTCGTAAGCGCCAGTCGTCAAAAGTTTTTCCATAGCCTGCTCTCCAGATATTCCGTTCGCATTCTTGTATTGCCCAATACAGAATGAGAGGAGCAAAGGTGTGCCATCCTCTTTGCCCTGAAGCAAAAGAACCTCATCCACGACTGCGCTTTCCGCCTTTCCACCTCCTTCGTTATAGCCTTTCCTCCCCTATTATCTCTCGAAGACAAGCATCGTCCAGGCGTTCGTGACGTTGCGGCCTGTCTCGTGCAGCCCCAGTTCAGCGGCCTTGTCCACAAGCATCTGGGCATCATCGTCATAGAAACCGCTGAGTATCACCGTGCCTCCGATGTTAAGTGTCTCCACAATCTCCGGCAAGTCTGCGAGGAGTATGTTGCGGTTGATGTTTGCCACGATAACGTCAAACATCCCGTCGACATGGCTCAGGACAGACACATCGCCGAGCAATATCTCGTCTATGACGACCTTGTTGAGCTCAGAGTTATGGCGGGTGTTGTCTACACTCCATTCGTCTATGTCATAAGCCGTGACATTCTCCGCGCCGCAACGCTTCGCCACGATAGACAGTATCCCTGTGCCGCAGCCGCAGTCAAGGACGCGCTTGCCCGTAAGGTCAAGCCCGAGAAGTTTCTCGACAATCATCTTCGTTGTCTCATGGGCACCGTTGCCGAAAGCCATCTGCTGGTCTATGGCTATCGCCACGGGAGCCTCGGCAGCAAGAGTTGCGGTGTCCGGGCTCGCGGCATCATAGATGATACACTCATGGCCTACACGGATAGGCTCAAAGATTTCCTTCTCGTATACCTCGTTCCAGTTCTGCGACTCCACCTCCTCGGTATGGAAACTTATCGCCGCCGTCTCTATCGGGAAGTCGAGAATCTGCGCGAGGGTATGCTCCTCACTGTAATACTGGGTCTGGATGTATCCGTCAATGCCGTCATCGGTATCGACAAAAGACTCGTAGCCTGCCTCGCAGACGCTGTCGGCAAGAAGTTCGCGGCAGGTCTGCATAAGGTCTTCCTGCACCTCTATCTTAAAGTGGGTCACGCTGTAATCCATAATAACTATGTAGACTATATGTTAAAATACTGTGCAAAATTATAAAAAATAGGGGAAATCCCCATACGTTTTAGGAAAATTCCGTATATTTGCATAGTTATTTTTCCATAATTTTGCGTCAGAAACAGACATGCTACGCAAATATGTCAATGAAGAAAGGACGATGAACATGAGAAAGACAATCTTTACTACACTCGCTGCAGTCCTCCTGCCTCTCGCCGTAACGGCTCAGGACGATATGTACTTCACACCGACAAAGGAGGAGGTGAAGGCCGCAAAGGAAGCGCGCAAGAAAGACCGTGAAGCGGAAATCGCACGCAGGAAGGCTTACGAACAGAGCCGCGGCGTATATTACAGCGGACTGAACAAGACCGATGACGAATATAACCGACGCGGCAAGTACCGCAATTTCACGCCGGCAACCGTCAGCGACAGCCTCCTCGCCAGCACTGACTCTGTAGCAAGCGATATCATAGAGTTCCCTGCAGGCGACGCTTCGCGCATGGAGATGGGAGTCTACCCTACCGCCGACGAGGCACGCGTGGATACTGTGTACAAGTATATCGCCATGGATGATGCCGACTACCGCTACTCCCGGCTGCTCTCGCGCTATGACGACTTCTGGTTCTGGAACGCTTTTCATGACCCGTTCTACGACCCTTGGTACTACAATTCCTGGTATTACGGACCGCGATGGGGCTACAGATACTATGCCTGGAACGGCTGGTACGATCCGTTCTATGACCCGTTCTACGGACCGGGATGGGGCTGGTACGACCCTTGGTATCACCCTTGGCACGGTATAGGATGGGGAGCACCCGTATATCCCGGACATGTCATCACTGGCAATGCTCCTACGCAGTATGCCGGAGTGCACCGCCGCGGTTCGAGCAGCCTGGCACGACGTAACGGAAATAACAGGAATTCCAGCTATGCTGTGGCTAACAGAAACGGCGACAGGACGACAAGAAACAGTTTCACCCGTAACGGTTCAAGCCGTTTTTCACAGAATACATTCAACCGTCAGAACAGCTGGAACAACAATAACTATCGCCCGACAAACAACTCCAGTTTCTCCAACGGAAGCTCTGGCGGTAACCGCGGAGGAAGTTTCTCCGGCGGCAGCAACAACGGAGGGACACGCAGTGCCGGTGGTTTCGGCGGACGTGGCGGCGGACGCAGATAACGGGAATGATGACATTTGGCTAATCACACGAATCACATAAAAAAGGAATGATATATGAAGAAAATCATGGCAATAGCAGCTATGGCAGCGAGTGTCTCTGCCGCTGCACAGGATACATACCAGAGTGCACAGATAGCAGGCGATGACCTTAACGGCACAGCACGTTATGTAGGTATGGGCGGAGCCATGGAGGCTCTCGGTGCAGACATCTCCACTATGGGCACCAACCCTGCCGGCATAGGTCTCTTCCGCAAGTCGCAGGCTTCGATATCAGGAGGCCTGCAGGTGTTCGGAGGCAAGTATGAGAGTGACTCATGGAACAGTTATCTTGACGGGAAGAAAACTACGGGAAGCCTTGACCAAGTGGGCTTCGTGTTGTCTAAAAAGGCCGGACACGACTCATGGATAAATTTCGGATTCAATTACCATAAGTCCAAGAATTTCAATCAGCTGCTTTCTGCTATCAATACGCTGAACGGAGCGTCGCTGAATAAAGTGTCGTTCAACAAGTTCAAAGATGTAGTCACAGATGCAAGCAATTTCTATGACCCAAGATACTCTACTGTAGACTGGTTCAACGACATCCTCGTCAACTCCTATAAGACAGACGACGATGGTAATTACGTAAGTTCTTTTAACGGTTTCTATAATGCAGCAGACTTCACACAGCATCAAGTGCAGACCGGCTACATAAGCGACTATGACTTCAACATCAGCGGCAACATCCATAACAGGATTTACCTCGGATTGACATTCGGAATAAAGGATGTACATTATGAAAGCCGAAGCCTCTATACCGAGACTCTTCTGGATTATGATAAAGGAACAGGCATGGACACAGATCCGATGGGCTTCATGTACCTTGATGACACACGCATGATAACCGGTACGGGATTCAACGTCAAGTTGGGCGCTATCGTGCGTCCTGTGGAGGACTCACCGTTCCGCATCGGTGCATATATCCACACACCGACATGGTATAAGCTGACAACGTCAAACTATACCGAGATGATTACAGAGCCTTTTGACGGCGATATGGACGGCAGATCATCAGAAGACATCCTTAAATTCAGGCTCAACACACCATGGCTCTTCGGTGTATCTATCGGACATACGATAGGAAACATCGCTGCTCTCGGCGCGACTTACGAGTACAGCGACTACGGCGCACTGGACAACCGCGTGATAGAAACCGATTACTATTACGACTATGATTACGGCTATTACTACGACAACGAGAGTTCTTACTCTGACAAAGCCATGAAGCGCAATACAGAGAAGAGCCTCAAGGGTGTGCACACACTGCGCCTCGGAGCTGAGGTAAAGGTCTGTCCTGAGGTAGCACTGCGCTTCGGATACAACTATGTCTCTCCTAAATACCAGGAGTATGGCTGCCGCGACATGGACATCCCGTCGCAAGGTGTAGAGTTTGCCTCTACGGCGGCATACACCAACTGGAAGGCTACAAACCGTTTTACATGCGGTATCGGCTATGCTAAAGGCCCATTCTCTGTAGATGTGGCATACAAGTACAGCCAGACCAACGGCGATTTCTACCCGTTCTATGACGGCATCGGTACAGGAGAGTACGCCAACATTCCTGGAGCGACAAGTGTAAGCGACAAGCGCCACCAGCTCCTCATGACAGTTGGATACCGTTTCTAAGCCCCACGGGTACAGAAAACAAGACCGTACTCCGTGCGTACAAAGACAAAAACGATAACCGCACAACCGTATAACCATATAACCGTATAACCGTACAATATCTTTTGATAGAACAATATCCATCACAACTGTTGGAGCGCGCCGTCGGCGAGGTCTCCAAACTACCAGGCATCGGTCGCAAGACATCCTTGCGACTGATGCTTCATTTATTGCGTCAGGACAAAGATGTCGCAGAAAATCTCGCGAACGCCGTGTCACGACTCAGGAACGAGGTACGCTATTGCAGCGTATGCCATAACATCTCCGACACGGATGTGTGCCCTATCTGTGCCAATCCACAGAGGGACAGAAGCGTCATCTGCGTGGTAGAGAATATCCAGGACGTCATGGCTGTGGAACGCACAGGACAGTTCCGCGGACTATATCATGTGCTTGGAGGCATCATATCGCCGATGGACGGCATAGGACCGAGCGACCTTGAGATAGAGAGTCTCGTGGAACGCGTGAAGGCTGGCGGTGTGGAAGAGGTGATTTTCGCACTTGCCTCAACCATGGAAGGCGACACGACAAACTTCTACATCTCGCGCAAGCTCCAGCCATTAGGAGTAAGGCTGTCGGTCATCGCACGCGGCATCTCCGTGGGCGACGAACTGGAATATACTGACGAGGTGACCCTCGGACGTTCTATCGTAAACAGAACAGAATTGAAATGAAAGAGACAAGCAGAAAACTTATGATACCATACATCGGCAGCATAGTGCTCGCCGCTGTCATTGTGGTGCTTTACGAGACACAGACAATACTTGAAGGTGCGCTCGCCGGTGATGTGCAGGGCGAGTTTCTCGCCGTAACAGTCATGGAACTGCTGACTATCTGCTCTATACCTGTTGCGCTGAGACTGTTCAAATTCAGTAAGGTAAGGGACATTATAGAAAGGAAAAAGGCTGAGGGACTGTACCTTATGGCACTCGTGCGCATGGCGCTGATATGCCTCCCGATGCTTGTAAACACACTGCTCTACTACCAGTACATGGCACCTGCCTTCGGCTATATGGCCATCGTAGGATTCATCTCCATGGCATTCATCACTCCAACCGTCACACGATGCGAATCAGAGGCTTAGAACCGGAAGACCTTAACCTGCTCTACACCATTGAGAACGACAGCGCACTGTGGTGGATAGGTACACAGACGGCACCAGTCTCGAGGTTCCGTCTGCGGGAATATATAGCCTCATGTGAGGCGGATATATATAAAGATGAGCAGGTGAGGTTTGTAATTGAGACTGAAAACGGCAACGACCAGGAGGCAAAGGCTGTAGGACTGATAGACCTTTTCAACTTCTCTCCAAGGAACCGCCGTGCCGAACTGGGCATCGCCATAACAAAGGAGGCGCAGGGGAAAGGCATCGCACAAGAGGCGATAAAGGAGATTATGGCTTATGCCCGTGACATTGTCGGCATACATCAGATATATGCCATTGTGCCGTCGTCCAACCTCGCATCGCAGAAGATGCTCCTTAACATCGGTTTCCAGCAACAGGCTGTGCTGAAAGACTGGCTCATGCACGACGGTAAATATGAGGATGCGCTGTTCATGCAGTGTGTCCTTGACTGACGAGGACACAAATAAAGAAATACTTATCAAAATCAGAGCCACAACTGTCAATATGCAGTTGTGGCTCTGGTTTTACAATTATGCTGTCCGTTGTTTGTAAGGCAGAATGGTTATGCATACAAAAAAGACAAGTAACCGAACAACAAAACCACCTAACAACTAAACAACAATCACCTACGCATCCAATTTCATGTCGCCAGGCTTTATCCATCCTATCTTTCCCAACAGGTACCCGAACAGCGGAGCGAGGACAGCAGGCAGGATAAAGGATATAAGCAACATGCCCGTCCAGTCCATTGCGGTGATGGCATCCTTGCTTCCCGCCGCGACATCAGCTACCCATCCAGTGTACACACCTATCTGACCGACGAAGCCGCATGTACCCATTCCCGATGATATTGCTGGACCATTCATCTCAAGATGGAAAAGACAGGTGGCGAGAGGGCCTGTTATCGCACTGACAAGAATTGCAGGAAGCCATATACGAGGGTTCTTGACGATATTGCCCATCTGGAGCATACTCGTGCCTATTCCTTGTGAGAGCAGACCGCTCCAGCGGTTCTCCTTAAAGCTGACGAAGGCAAATCCCACCATCTGGGCACAGCATCCAGCCACTGCCGCGCCACCAGCAAGCCCTGTAAGGCCGAGGGCGGCGCATATCGCGGCAGACGAGATAGGCAGCGTGAGGCATATTCCCATGACAACACTGACGACAATGCCCATAATAAACGGCTGCTGCTCTGTAGCCCACATGATTATCTCGCCGATGCTTACCGCCGCTCCGCCTATAGCCGGAGCAAGGAGCTGAGACAGTCCGACACCGACACCGATGGTGACAAGAGGGGTCACTATGATGTCTATCTTTGTGCGTTTAGAAACAAGTCTTCCTGCTTCTGTGGCGGCGATTGCCATGAAGAACACCGACAACGGTCCACCGGCGCCGCCGAGTTCGTTGGCAGCTGCACCGACAACCGTCGTGGAAAACAGCACCAACGGAGATGCCTGCAGGGCATAGGCTATAGAAACCGCCATGGCAGGACCAGCCATAGACTTGGCAAAATTTCCCACTTCTACAAGCCACCCTATGCTCATCTGCTGACCTATGGTAGAGATAATCGTGCCTATCAGAAGCGAAGCAAACAGTCCCTGAGCCATTGCGCCCAGAGCATCAACAAAGTATTTTTTCATTGCTCATTATATATTATATTATATCTCCACGCGAGAACAGCGACATGTGCATAGCCTGCATGAAGCCTTATCTGACGGACAGCCATGGCATACACAACCGAAAGGGGAGCTTCCTATGCTCCCCTTCCTTGTGTTGCAATACTTCCGTCGCCTTTAATTACTTTATATTGCCTACCTTTATGAGATACTCGGCAATCTGCACGGCATTGAGAGCCGCGCCCTTCTTTATCTGGTCGCCAGAGAGCCAGAATGTAAGTCCATTCTCACAAGCAAGGTCTGCACGGACGCGACCTACATAGACATCATCCTTACCTGCCGTATAGAGAGGCATAGGATAAGGCAAGCCCTCCATTGTCTCCTTGGAAGCATCAGCGGAAGCCTTTGCCCCAGCCTTCTTCGGGTCATCGACAAGCGTCACGCCCTCGGCATTGCGGAATGCCTCCTGTGCAGCCTCGACGGAGATGGGCTCTTCCGTCTCAATCCATACAGCCTCAGAATGTGCACGGAGAGATGATATGCGGACACACATTGCAGAGCAGCGTGCGTCGGAGTGCATAATCTTCTGTGTTTCGTTGAACATCTTCATCTCCTCCTTTGTGTAACCGTTGTCCTGAAAAACGTCTATCTGAGGTATCACATTGTAAGCCAACTGATAAGCGAATTTATCCACTGTCGGCTGCTCATCTCCTGCGAGTTGCTTGTACTGCTGCTGCAGTTCTGCCATAGCAGCGGCACCTGCTCCGGAAGCAGACTGATAAGAAGCGACATGTATACGCTTTATATGTGAGAGTTTCTCTATAGGCTGGAGACATACTACCATCATGATTGTGGTGCAGTTAGGATTGGCTATGATGCCACGTGGACGTACGAGAGCATCCTCAGCGTTGCACTCCGGCACCACAAGAGGCACGTCCTTGTCCATGCGGAAAGCAGAGGAATTGTCTATCATCACCGCGCCATACTTGGTGATATCCTCACAGTATTCCTTTGATGTGCCGGCACCAGCGGATGTGAATGCTATGTCAACATCCTTGAAGTCATCTCCATGCTTGAGGAGCTGCACCTCATATTCCTTGCCGCGGAATGTGTACTTTGTACCTGCCGAGCGTGTCGAGCCGAAGAGGACAAGCTCGTCAAGAGGGAAATCTCTCTCGTCAAGGACGCGGAGGAATTCCTGTCCGACTGCGCCTGAAGCGCCAACAATTGCTACTTTCATTTTTCTTTTTACCTTAAATTATATATTGTACATTAATTATTTCTCCAAAACTCCGGCGTGAAGAGTATCAACACCGTGAAAATCTCGAGACGTCCTACCAGCATAAGTATGGAGCAGAACCACTTGCAGGTCACCGGAAGCTCCTCCCACGACATGGTAGGGCCAATTTCCGTGCCCAGTGTCGGACCGACATTCGACAGGCACGAGAGGCACAATGTTATCGAATTAATGACATCTACGCCTATAGCCGTGAAATATGTCGCCGCCACAAGGAACAGCACGAAATAGAGCATCATGAACGACAGCAGACGGCTACATGCCGACGGTGATATTATCGTGTCATTGATGCGCACAGGCAAGACGGCATTAGGATGCAATATCTGGCGGAACTCGTTGAAGATTATCTTCAAGACCATCACTATCCTGATACATTTGTTGCCGCCTGCGGTAGACCCTGCACAACCGCCTATATACATACAGATGCCGAGCACTATCCATGTCACATGAGGCCAGCGTGCAGCATCGTCGCTGAAAAGTCCTGTACTCGTAAGGAATGACACCACCTGGAATATACCGTAACGGAAAGCTCTCCACAGGGAATAGTCATTGTATACCATGAGATAGTACATGACAATCGCCGTTGCGGTACATGTAACGAAGATATAGAAGCGCAGTTCTGTGTTCTTGAAAAACTCCCTTATCTTCATCTTCGATACCGTAAGGTAAAGCAACGTGAAGTTCACGCCAGAGAGGAAGCAGAAGAATGTTCCCGAAAGCTCTATGAATGGCGAGTTGAAAAACTCCGTAGACGAGTTGTGTGTGGCAAAACCTCCTGTCGCCGTGGTAGTCATGGCGTAGTTTATGCTGTCGAAAACCGACATCCCTCCGATGTTGTAGAAAAACATGCACGCCACGGTAAGTATGATATATACCATCCAAATGGCGTGGGACGTGGTGGAAAGCCTCGGGTGCAGCTTCGTCTTTATAGGTCCAGTAGACTCTGCCGAGAAGACCCTTATATTGCCTCCTCCGCCTACCAGCGAGGGCAACAGTGCTATGGTGAAGAACACTATGCCGAGACCGCCTATCCACTGCGTCATGGTACGCCAGAAGAGGATACCGTGCGGGAACTTCTCCACGTCATCGACAATCGTCGCTCCCGTCGTCGTGAATCCCGACATCGTCTCGAAATACGCATTCGTGAAGTCAGGTATATATCCGCCGATAAGGAAGGGCAGCATCCCGAACAGCGAGAATACTATCCATGTTGCAGAGACAAGGAAATAGGCATCCTTCCTGCTAAGGCTGTTACGTGCTCCCCTGCCGTAGGCGTGACAGCCGAATCCTGCCGCCGCGGTGATAAGTATCGTCCACAGGAAGGGCACTGTATCATCTTCGCAATAGCAGATGGAGAGCACCATGCACAGCAACAGCAGTGACGCCTCCAGCCACAGCAGCGAGCCCATTATCTTCGATATTATTCTCCAGTTAAGCACTTTCTTGTCGCCTTTTTTCTTTCTGTCATTCAGTGACTGCACACCGTATCCTTGCCTATCGGGCACGATGCCCGCTGCAAAGTATCCTGCGCCATCACTTGAAAAGTTTCTCTATCTTGCGCAGGTTCACATCATGGGAGAACACCATGACAGAGTCGCCCGGCTGAATCTGCGTATTTCCCGATACAAGCATTCCGTGTCCGTCACGCAGCAGTCCTCCGATGGTGACACCTTTCGGCAGTCCGAGGTTCTTCACTGGCTTCCTTGTCACCTTCGAGTTCTCTTCGACAAGGAACTCCGCCACGTCAGCATTGGCAGTCATGAAGAACCTCACGTTAGACACGCTGTCGGCAAGGAGCATCTGATAGATATGTCCTGCTGCAATGATTTTCTTGTTTATTATCGTTCCTATGTCAAGACTCTCTGCCATGGAGATATAGTCCACGTTCTCCACCTGTGCCACGGTCTTCCTTACGCCTCGGCGTTTTGCCGCGAGGCAGGCAAGGATATTCGTCTCGGCATTGCCCGTCAAGGCTACGAAAGCCTGTGTATTGGCAATGTTCTCGTCACGCAGCAGCGACATGTCGCGACCGTCACCGTGGATAATCATCACATTCCTCTTGTTGATAAGCTCATTGAGACGGTTGCAACGCGCCTCATCACGCTCGATGATTTTTAGATTCATGTACTCAGGGATGGTGTGCGCCACGCGCACGGCAGCCTTGTCGCCGCCCATGACCATCACGTTCCTGACATCGGCATAGTCCTCCTTGCCAACTATCTCACGTATATAAGGTATATACTCCGCTGCAGTCATGAAATAGCACAGGTCGCCCTCCTCCACCGTATCCCATCCGCCAGGGATGAGAGTCTCGTTGCCGCGCTTTATGGCAACGACATGATACGGGTCGTCAGGCCCGCAAAGGTCCTTCAGAGGAGTATTGAGAATCTTGGCGAAACTTCGCATCTTTATGGCAAGGAGCACCAGTTCGCCGTCAAAGACATCCCAGCGTTGCCTTACCCATGACATCTTCAGGCCGTTGATGATGTCCCTTGCGGCAAACACCTCCGGGTAAATCATCGAGTCGACGCCCAGTTTCGGGAATATGCGCGGCAACGACGGGTCTACATACTCGAAGTTGTCTATGCGCGCGACGGTCTTCCTCGCTCCCAGTGCCTTTGCTATTGCAGCACTGAGGATGTTCGTCGTCTCATCGGGCGTGACGGCGACAAACAGGTCAGCATTTCCTGCTCCTGCCTCGGAGAGCGTACGTGTGCTCGTCGGCGATGCCACCATCGTCATGACATCATAGTTGGTTCCGATGTCGGTAAGGCGTTCGCTGTCATCATCAATAAGCGTGCAGTCGAAGTTCTCACCTGCCAGAAGTTTTGACAGATGGACACCCATATCTCCGGCACCGGCAATGATAAGTTTCATGTCTGTTGTTTATTTGTCGTTTATTTCCTGTCGGCCATGCCGTCGCCCCTTACCGCAGAGCGTATGGAGTCCTTGTCAAGTCCGACGATGGCCCTCAGCTCCGCCACAGTGCCATGCTCCACGAAATAGTCAGGAAGGCCGAGACGCGTGACAGGGATGAGCTTGCCATGATCCTGCAACCATTCGCAGACCGCAGAACCGAGGCCGCCGTTGCGCACGCCGTCCTCCACCGTCACGATGCGGTCATACTGCTCCGCCACCTCTCTGAGTATATCCTCATCGAGAGGCTTGAGGAAGCGCATGTCGTAATGTGAAGCATTCTCCTCACGTGCAATCTCCGTGATTTCCGCCCCGAGAGGGCCGATAGAGAGCACGGCAGTACGCGTTCCCTTGTACAGGAGGCGTCCCCTGCCTACGGGAATCTCCTCCATAAGGCATCTCCAGTCGGGCTGCGAGCCGCATCCGCGAGGATAGCGTATGACCCACGCGCCCTTGTCTGGCAGCTGTGCCGTGTACATCATGTGGCGCAACTCGTGCTCGTCCATAGGCGAGCAGATGGTAAGATTCGGCACAGGGCGCAATGCCGCCATGTCGAAGGCGCCATGATGTGTCGGTCCGTCCTCACCCACAAGTCCTGCCCTGTCAAGGCAAAGTACCACGGGGAGCTGCATCGTGGCAACATCATGGATGATATTGTCGTAGGCACGCTGTGCGAAAGCGGAGTAGATATTGCAGAAAGGCAGCAGACCGTCCTTTGCCATTCCTCCGGAGAAGGTCACGGCATGTCCTTCGGCTATGCCTACATCAAACGTGCGGTCGGGCATCTTCTCCATCATTATATTCATGGAGCAGCCTGTTGGCATGGCAGGAGTGACGCCGACAATCTTCTGGTTCTGCTCCGCCAGCTCGAGGAGTGTCTCACCGAATACCGTCTGGAACTTCGGCGGTTTAGGGACATTCTGTCCCTTGCCGTCCTGTCCTTCGCTTTCACGGCGTGTGCCTGTCTTAGGGTCGAACACTCCTGGCGCGTGCCATATCGTAGGCATATCCTCTGCCGGCTTATAGCCATGCCCCTTTACGGTGTGCAGATGGAGGAGCTTAGGTCCCTTCATGTCTTTCAACTGGCGCAACACCCTGACGGTCTCCACGACATCGTTGCCGTCCACAGGACCGAAATACCGTATGTTCATCCCCTCAAAGATGTTCTGCTGCTGTGACAGTGCAGACTTGAATGCGTTGCTGAGACGTATTATCGTCTTCTTCCTGTTGTCGTCCATCCATCCGTGTGCGCCCATCCATGTGGCAAACTTCATGCGGAGGGCGTTATATCTCTTGCCTGTATTGAGGTTGAGGAGATACTGTTTCATGCCACCGACAGAGCGGTCGATGGACATATTGTTGTCGTTGAGGATTATGAGCAGGTCGTTTGGCGACGAGGAGACGTTGTTAAGACCTTCAAAGGCAAGGCCGCCGGACATGGCTCCGTCTCCTATCACTGCCACGACATGACGTGTGGCACCATGGCTGCTGCCTTTGCCATCCTTGACGGCGATGGCATTCTCCCGACGTGCCGCGACGGCCATACCGAGAGCAGCAGAGATGCTGTTCGAGGCATGTCCGCAGGTGAAGGTGTCATAATCCGACTCCTCCGGCGACGGGAACGGTTTCAGTCCGTGGAGCTTACGGTTTGTCTTGAAAGCCTCGCGGCGTCCCGTGAGTATCTTGTGAGGATAGGCCTGATGGCCGACGTCCCATACGATTCTGTCTTCCGGGGTGTCGAAGACATAGTGCAGGGCGACCGTCAGCTCCAGCGCGCCGAGGCTTGAGGCGAGATGTCCCGGATTGACGGCACAGTCGTTGACGACCTCACGGCGCAGTTCGTCGCACAATGTCGGCAGTTCCTCCACCTTGAGACGGCGGAGGTCTGACGGAATGTTTACATTATCAAGTAATTTAGGCATTTTTCCTTTATTCCTTGCTGTTCTTCTTACTTACTTGTTTCAAGGACCGTTCCCTGCAGATTATTTGTCGGAGAACAGTGCATCGTCATATTTCAGCATGACAGGCTTCTGACGGTATTCCTTCATGAGGCCGTCGGAAGCGTACTTCACTGGCACAACAAGGCGGAACATATACTCCCTGAACCAGTCGGCGGTCATCACGAGATAGCCCTTCTGGCCTGAGTCCGTGCCCCATGAGTTCTCCACTTTCCATGCCGTTGGCTTGCCGCTGGCGTCGAGATTCACCGCCGCGAGCGTCATGGCGTGTGTCGAACCGCTGTCGTGTGTGCTTATGCGCTCTGCCTTGTTCATGTTGAAATCTGTCTGGAAAAGGCTGGCATAGTCAAAGTTTTCGAGTGAGGCGAAGCCGCGCTTGCGGTCGAGAAACTTGCCGACATCATACGATGAGTACATCTTCTGTCCGCCCTTGAGTACCTTGATGGCAAGGGCTTC
Source organism: Prevotella sp. (assembly GCA_029054825.1). Lineage (GTDB taxonomy): Bacteria > Bacteroidota > Bacteroidia > Bacteroidales > Bacteroidaceae > Prevotella. The sequence continues at coordinate 23,297 of JAIDEM010000189.1, forward strand.
CACCTCCTCCATAGGGAGATTGAGATATCGCCAGTTAGTTCCGTCGTAGGTATGACGGTCGTACTCTATCTCGTAGACCTGATGATAAGGGTTACGAGGGTCGTTCATGACCATGAGGTAACCGTCGTTGATGGTCTTCAGCGCACCGACTTCCTCTGCGAAAGACAGCGGAGTGTACTGTTTCTCCTCGCCTACAGGCTTGCCGTCCTTGTCGTGGTGACAGTAGGTGAACTCCGTAGGAGGCACACCGTACGCCATCGTCAGCATGCGGTAGACGGTCTTCAGCATCTCCGTCTTCTCCTTTTTCACCGCCGCGGGCTTCTTGCCGTCGGCTACCATCTTGCGGAGCTTCAGCCCGTACTCGCGGAGCTTGCTTGCCACAAGGCGGTCGATGCGTGAGGTGCTCTCGGCAGAGTATGTCTCCGGCATCACCTCCATAGGCACGAGACCGTATTTCTTCACGAGGTCAATGACACCGCAATATGTGCCGCCGTCGCTTATAGGATGACTGAAAAAGAAGTCCACCTCCTGGTCGGTGAGCGGTTTCTTGGCTGTATCTATCACTCCCTGGAGCATGAGATTGGCTTTCTCCAGCTGGTCGTAGACAAAGAGATAGCCCTGGGAGAACTCCACTACCCTGCCCAATGTGTCGGCAGCGGCAAAATCGGAGCGGAGGACATTGAAGCCGGAGAACATCCAGCAGCGTCCCGAACTCTTCTGGTTATGGATAGACTGCTTCTTTGTCTCCACAGAGAATTGTGAGGGGACAGGCCTCAGCTGTGCCTCGCCCTTTGCCAACTGGTCTATAGGATTCATCCTTATGGCTGTCGTGAGGGCCTTCTGTGCCGGCGAGTCGATACCCGAACGGCTTGTTATCTCCTTTATCTGGGCCACATCAAGGCCTCCGTTTGCTGTCTGTGCAGACGCTGTCATGGCAGAGAACGCCATGATACATAATATCATTCTTGTTTTCATACGCGCGTATTTTTTATGTATTCAAATGCAAAATTACTATAAATATTTGACTTACACATGAAACATACACAATTATTAACAGTTTGGACGATGGTTGGATGATGGTTCAGTGGTTTGGGTGGTTGGTTGTTTAGTTGATAGCTGTTTGGTTTTGATAGTCATGATTGTCTGAATAGAAGCAATAGTGGCACAACCACTAAGCAACCGTCAGACAAACAACAGTCAACTAAACAACTAAACAACCAGCCACCCAAACCGCTAAACCACCACCCCAAGTTTTCAACGCCCTGTTTATCATAATGGGCGAAATGCACTCTGAAATGTCGTTTTTCCATGCTTCTCTGCACGGATTTCTATGCTTTTCAGACAAAAAAATGACGATTTTTGGTGAAAAACATGCAATTCTACCAACAAAATGTGGCACTGAAACACATGAAACGTCACCTTTCGCATTACGAGGCGTCACCTTTCGTATTACAAACCGTCACCTTTTGTATGAAAACTCAACAGGATGCAATCTACAATAGCTTACAACACCCTGAGTGATAAAGCATTACACAAAATAAGAAAATCCTGCGATTTTCAAGATTTCCTCTTAAGATTTTTTTTCTACGCGACTCTACAATAGGAAAACCACTGTGAGTTTTCCATTGAGGACGGTTGTGTACGGTTATTGTTGTGTGTGGGGTATACGGTTGTATGTGTGTGGTGGACGATAGTATCTATACGCGAGTTCCAGACTTCTATTGTGACTATCTTCGTAAGACCTACAACCCATAACCGCACAACATAGAAGTGACCGATTCTTAACAAACGTCTATAATCCTTAAATATACATATAAATCAAGACGCGGGATTTTGCCCTTCTTGAAATAAGTCGTACCTTTGCCCCGAAATCCCCATATTCTACAGATAATCACATGATTCTACGCATCCTGATAGCCATGCTCCCGCTGTTTCCGATGTATGTGCAGGCAGACGGAGACAGACGGGACTGCAGTGCCCTTGCATATACGGGCGCGACGATGCACGGCGTGATTGCCGACCAACTTACGCGCGTTCCGCAACGCGATGTGTGCATATCCTTGAGCAACGGCAAGAGCGTCCATACATCATGGGACGGCAGATACACAATCAATGATACGATATTTACCACGGCAAGCATCACGAAACGCGGTTTCCTCACACGACACCTGCGACGCGACGAATTCACGGACACGCTGTTTTTGCTCCCAGCCTCACGCACCATCGCCGAGGTGACAGTATGGGGACATCGCCGCAACCATGCCGAACTCTTCACGCCAATGTCGAAAACCGACTCCGAACTCGCGGCGATAGGCGGCAATTTAGGCTTCAATGCCCTCGGACTGATAGCACTTATCGTAGACAAGCTGAAACTCATCCCTGACCTGGAGAAAAAGAAACGGATAAAGGAGGCGAAGAAACGCTTTGTCATAGAGAACTACTGACGACCATCCTGCCGCCTCAGACCGTGAGGGTCTGTAAGCACGGGAACGGAAGTTCTCTTTATTAGAAATCATAAAAACACACAACAAATGAACAACAACAGAGACTCTTTAGACTTTTCAAAAGAGCCGGTGGGATGGCTTTTCCGAAAAATGTTCCTGCCTACGCTCATAGGTATGGTGTCGATGGTGGTGCTCAACATCACCGACGGCGCTTTTGTCGGCCACGGCGTAGGCAGCGATGCTTTGGCGGCGGTGAATATCGTAGCACCGTTATACATGATTATCAGCGGCATAGGACTGATGTTCGGCATAGGCGGCAGTGTCGTGGCGAGCATACATCTCTCGAAGGGAAACGTCAAGGCCGCCAACATAAACCTCACGCAAAGCATCCTGGCAAGTGTCGCCACGGGCATCGTCCTCGGAGCCTTGGTATTCATGTTCCAGAGGGAGACATGCCTGCTTTTAGGCTGTTCGGAGGCACTCCTGCCACTCGCCTGCTCATACATCAAGTGGGTGGCGGTGGTTACACCGTTCAACATGTTCGGCATGACAAGCATGTTCATGGTGCGCCTTGACGGCAATCCGAAGTTTGCCATGGTCATCAACTGCTTCATTGCCTCGCTGAATATCCTGCTCGACTACCTTTTTGTCTTCCCCATGCAGATGGGACTGGAAGGCGCGGCGATGGCTACAATGATGGCTTTCGGCACAGGAAGCGCTCCGCTGGCATGGTTCCTGCTGACAAGAACAAAGACTGTACATCTCCGCAGACTGAAGCTCAGCGTCACAAGCCTGGAACTCACCGTGCGTAATCTCAGCTACCAGATGAAGATAGGCGCCTCCGGACTGCTCGGCGAACTGGCTTTGGCATCGACAATGATTGTAGGCAACTATGTCTTCATACACTACCTCGGCGAGGACGGTGTAGCAGCCTTCTCTGTAGGATGCTACTGCCTGCCTATCGTCTTCATGATAGGCAACGCCATCGTGCAGAGCGTACAGCCGATAATCAGTTTCGCCCACGGCATGAACGATGGCGCACGGCTTGCCAGCGCACGGCGCATAGCCTTTGGCACAGCCGCCATAACGGGTGTCGTAGGCATGTTCTCGATATGGTTCGGAGCAGGCATAATCGCCGTGACGTTCATGGAGCCGGGCTGTCATGCCTACGAACTGTGCCGCGACGGTCTGCCTTACTACTCTCCGGCATTCCTTTTCATCGCCGTGAATGTCGTGGCAACAGGTTATCTGCAGAGCATCGAGGAAGCGCGCAAAGCCATGGTATTCACCGTGTTGCGAGGATTCCTCTTCTCCATACCATGCTTTATCCTCCTCCCTATGGCCATCGGCGACAATGGCACATGGCTCGCCCTGCCGCTTGCCGAGGCTATGACTACGGCGGTGATGGCGGCAATATTGGTTGCAAGAAGAAGATAAACTTCAGAGACAGGCATACATAAAAGGGCACGTGACAGTTACAGTCACGTGCCCTTTGTACATTTGACATATTTGGGAAATATGATTTACACAAGATGTCCGATGATGCTCTCGCGGTCTCCCGGCAGATAGTCGATGACAGGAATCTCTATCATCGTGTAGCATCCCGGCTGCTGACGCAGAGAGGCACGTGCCACATTGACAAGCACCTGTGCCGTGAGAGCAGGGTTGTTTATCTTCATATTGAACTCAAACAGCTGGTTGTGGGTCTTGCCGGACACACCCTTGCGAGTGAGATTGACACCGTGGCCTACGTCATTGAGGGCGTCCACGCTGTCTACCTGGAACACATGGGTCTCGTCACTGGCAAAGTACGGGTCGGTCTTGATGGCCTTTACAACCTCCTCAAACACAGCGCCTTCCTCCAGTTCAACATATACCATGCGGCGATGTATGCCCTCACCTACAGGGATTGTCATAGACAGAGCATCCTTGACACCAGCCTTTGAACGCACGCAGACAGAGTGTCCCATGGAGCGTCCCGGACCGAAATTGGTGTAAGAAAGACCTTTCGGAGCAAGAGACTCCATCAGTGTGCGCACTACAGAGTCTGAGCCCGGGTCCCATCCTGCCGCAATCACACTGACAGTGCCAGTCTCCTTGTTGAGTTTGTCGAGAGTGCGGCGATACTCCACGATAGAGCCGTGGATATCAAAGGAGTCCACTGTATTTATGCCGAGAGGCAGTATCTGACGGGCATATTCCTCACAGGAACGCGTTGGAGTGGCGAGAATGGCTACATCAACGTCACCGAGTTCCTTGATATCCTTGACAACCTTGTAGTCCGACAGTTCCTTCGGACAGTTCTCTGCACCACTGCGGCGCACAATACCGGCTATCTCAAAATCCTCTGCCGCTTCAAGAGCCTCGACGGTGAAGCGGCCTATGTTGCCGTAACCGACTACGGCTGCTCTAATTTTTCCCATATATTTTATTTGTTTAATTAATGATTTCCAATGAATTTCATAAAAGTCCCATAAAGCATCCGCCACGGAAAGATATTACATTTTACTCGCAGGCATAGTCAAACTGTGGCTTTATGTAAGCCTTTTGATATTCTCGAGTGCAAAATTAACAACATTTATTGAATAATTCTTACCATTTGTCCGTTTTCTTTCCTTGGGTAATATTATTTAACACAATTATCATCCTTTTATACAATAAACTGCCCTCCCGTGCGTTATTATATTTGTACACACGTATCAGAAACGGATTTATCATGATAGAATACATAAAAGGCAAACTGACAGAACTCACTCCCGCTATGGCTGTAATAGAGGCCGGAGGTGTGGGTTACGGCTTATGCATCACCCTTAATACATACACATCCCTGCAGGCTGTGAAGAACAAGGACAACGGCGAGGACACTAAACTGTATGTCCACGAACAGCTCGTAACGGGAGGAAGGGACGATTCGTTCACGCTCTACGGCTTCTCGTCAAAGCAGGAGCGCGAACTTTACCGGTTGCTGATAACAGTAAACGGTGTCGGCGGAAACACCGCGCGGATGATTCTCTCGGCAACGACACCAGGGGACCTGTGCAACACCATAGCGAGCGGCAACGAGAAGATGCTCAAGACCGTAAAGGGCATCGGTCCGAAGGCGGCGCAGAGAATCATACTCGAACTGAGGGACAAGATTGTCTCCCTCGGCATCACTGACGAACTCCACGCCAGCGCCGGCACTGACGGTGCGGCGACAACGGTGAATGCCGGCATACGCGACGAGGCTGTGGCTGCCCTGGCGGCTCTCGGTTTCTCACCGGCACCGTCGGCAAAGGCCGTCACGGAGATTCTCAGGGAGACTCCCGACGCTCCTGTGGAGCAGGTGATAAAGATAGCATTGAAGATGATAAAGTAAGTGGGCGACATCTCTTTCATACTTGACAGCATAACATAAACCTCATCACGCTCACTTACATAAAAAGCGATTCTGGCTTGAATAGACTGAGAAACATTGCGACATGGATACTCGTCAGCGCATTCACTGTGCTGACAGGATATGCCATGACCATGCCGCAGGCGACAAGACCGCAAGACAACAAAAAGGTCGGCAAGGAGAAAAAGGACTCGCTGACGACTAGGCTCGACGAGATTCTCGTGATAGATACCGAGGATATCCCTGACTCTCTGCTGCATCCGCGGTGGAGAATACAGAGGACTATCCCTGCAACCTTCGAGGATCTGAAACAGGGTTCGGCAGACCTCAAGCGTCCCGAGAACCTCGAACAGAAAATAGAATACAACGACTCCATTGACCGATATGTCATAGGCTACAGGATGGGCGGCACGTATATCGATGCTCCTATGATGCTCACTCTTGACGAATACCTGGACTATATCGGTAAGCAACAGCGTGCACAGTACTACCGCAGCAAGAACTCTGAGACATTCGAAAAGAAGGGCAAGGAGAAATTTGATTTCACAGACATGCATTTCGACCTTGGACCAGCAGAGAAAATCTTCGGTCCCGGCGGCGTGAGAATCAAGACACAGGGAACTGCAGAACTGAGATTCGGTGCTACACTCAAGAAGATCGACAATCCTTCTCTCCCTATACGCAACAGGAAAACCACGAGCATCGACTTTGACGAGAAGATAAATGTCAACGTGACAGGTAAGGTAGGCGACAAGGTGAATATGGGTCTCAGTTACAATACTGACGCGACATTCAACTTCGACCAGCAGAACATAAAGCTGAAATATGAAGGAAAGGAGGACGAGATAATCAAGCTCGTGGAGGCTGGTAACGTCTCTTTCCCTTCCAATTCGTCACTCGTGCAGGGCGCGTCGTCGCTGTTCGGCATACGCACAGACCTGCAGTTCGGCAAACTGAAGCTGCAGACTGTGCTGTCACAGAAGAAATCAAACTCTTCAAGTGTAAGCACAAAGGGCGGCGTGCAGCTGACTCCGTTTGAGATTGACGTGGCAAACTATGAGGAAAACCGACACTTCTTCCTGTCAAATTTCTTCCGTGCACAGTATGACAAAGGCATGGCGTCCCTGCCGAACATCACCACAGGAGTGAAGATAAACCGTGTGGAGGTGTGGGTAACCAACAAGTCGGGCGCGACGACAAACACTCGAAATGTCATCGCACTGACAGACCTCGGCGAGGCTCAGAAGATAAGCAACAGCATGTGGGGCGGAGACAAGGGCAACGATTTCCCGTCAAGCAATGCCGCAAACACCGAATACGCGACTATGGTTAGCACATTGCAGGATGCACGCGACATAGACCTCACATCAACGACTCTCGACGGATACAGCCTTGTCGGTGGTGCTGACTACGAGAAAATAGAACGTGCGCGCCAGCTTTCATCGTCAGAGTACAGCATAAACCAGTATCTCGGATATATCTCCCTGAAGACTACGCTGCAGACAGACCAGGTGCTTGCCGTGGCATACGAATACACATACGGCGGACAGACATACCAGGTGGGCGAGTTTGCGTCAGACCAGCCGGACAATTCCAAGGCTCTTTTCGTAAAGTCTCTCAAGAACACCTCAAACAATCCACAGCAGGGCAACTGGCCGCTGATGATGAAAAACGTCTATTACCTTGCTTCAAGCGTGGAGAAGACGAAGTTCCGGCTGGACGTGAAGTTCCAGTCTGACTCGGCAGGCGTATATCTCACATACATACCAGAACAGCAGGTGAAGGGCACTCCACTGATAAGACTTCTCGGCGCTGACCGTCTTGACAACAATAACAAGGCTCACTCCAACGGCTATTTTGACTTTGTAGAGGGCTATACCGTAAGCAACGGCAGGGTTTTCTTCCCCAAAGTGGAACCTTTCGGCAGTTATCTCTATGAGACTCTCAGAAGCCAAGGCGTGCCGAACCCTGAGAAATACGCATATACAGAACTGTATGACTCTACGAAAACCATCGCAAAACAGATTGCGGAGAAGAACAAATTTGTATTGTCAGGACAGTTCAAGGGAACTTTGTCCAATGTCATCTCCCTTGGAGCGTATAATGTTCCGCGCGGTTCCGTCATAGTCACGGCAGGTGGAGTAGTGTTGACGGAAGGGGCAGACTATTCTGTAGACTATGCCGCAGGAGAGGTCACGATACTCAACCAAAGCATCATAGATGCCGGAACGAACATCAATGTCTCACTCGAAAGCGACACTGACTATGGGCAACAGAGGAAGACGATGGTGGGAATCAACTGGGAATATGACTTCTCCAAGGATTTCCAGATGTCGGGAACATTCCAGCATCTTTCCGAACAGGCACTTACGACTAAGGTCACCATGGGCTCTGAACCGCTGAAAAACACTCTTTGGGGCGTAAACCTGAACTGGAAGAAAGAGTCACAGTGGCTCACAAACATACTCGACAAGCTGCCTTTCCTACATCTCACGGCACCTTCTTCCATACAGGTGTCCGCCGAGTTTGCACAACTCATTGCCGGTACAGCCAGCGGAACGCAGGACAACGCATCGTATCTTGACGACTTCGAGAACACTACAAACAAGATTGATGTCTCCACTCCGACATCATGGACGCTGTCAAGCGTGCCGACAATGTTCGAGGAATCCAAGGACAAGAGCACTCTCGCAAGCGGTTTCAACCGCTCGCTCCTCGCATGGTACAACATCGACCCTCTCTTCACACGACAGGGCTCGTCACTGACACCGGGACATATCAAGGGTGATCTCGCACAGCTCTCCAACCATTACGTACGTGAGGTGTATGTCAGCGAACTTTTCCCTAACCGCGACCAAAGCACTTACAACGGAGCGGTAAGCACACTGTCCATACTGAATCTTGCTTATTATCCAGACGAGCGTGGTCCGTATAACTTCACAACTGCACTTGATGACAAAGGCCGTCTGACCATGCCTAAGCGCAGCTGGGGCGGTATGATGAGAAAACTGGACACATCGGATTTCGAGACAGCCAACGTCGAGTACATTGAGTTCTGGATGCTCGACCCGTTCATCAACTCACGGAACGGATACTCCGACACCCAAGGTATGGGAGGAGACATGTACTTCAACCTCGGTGAGGTGAGCGAGGATATCCTTCGTGACGGAAAGAAATTCTACGAGAGCGGCATGCCGACAGACGGTTCGCAGGCGTTCACCACGACCCAGTGGGGAAAGATTCCCACACAGGCTGCTGTGACATATGCCTTCTCCACTGCTCCTGGAACAAGACACCTGCAGGATGTAGGATACAACGGTCTGACCGATGACGAGGAGCGCAGCTTCGAGGGATACCGCACATTCCTCGACTATGTCAATGCGACATACAGCGGCAACGACTCTGTATACAACGCCATAATGAACGACCCGGCAGGCGACGACTATCAGTATTTCCGCAGTTCCGATTTCGACAACCGACAGACTCCTATCCTCGAACGTTACAAGCGCATAAACAATCCGCAGGGCAACTCTCCTGATTCAGACCAAAGGACAGAAGCCTACGATACGTCATACAAGACAACTCCTGATGTCGAGGATATCAATCAGGATTTCACTCTGAACGAATACGAGAAATACTATCAGTATCATATTTCACTGCGTCCTGAGGACATGCAGGTGGGACAGAACTTCATCGTCGACAAGCGTGTCGCCTCCCCACCGTTGCGCAACAGCGACAGAGAGCAGGTGACATGGTACCAGTTCCGCATTCCACTCCGTGAATACGAGAGCAAGGTGGGTTCTATATCCGACTTCACATCCATACGTTTCATGCGCATGTTCCTCACCAACTTCGAGAAGCCTGTTGTAGTACGTCTCGGAACACTCGACCTTGTCCGTGGCGAATGGCGTGTCTATGAGCAGAGCCTTGAGAGTTCCGCCTCAACGGGAACACTTGCCGTGAGCGCAGTAAACATCGAGGAGAACAACGACAAGACTCCTGTAAACTACGTCCTGCCTCCTGGCATCTCGCGTGTCGTAGACCCTTCACAGCCACAGCTTACCGAAAACAATGAGCAGGCTCTGGCCATGACACTCACGAACATGTCTTCGGGAGAGTCAAAATGCGTATATAAGAATATGTCTCTTGACATGCGTTACTACAAACATCTGCAGATGTTCGCACACGCACATGCCTTCGAGACTGATCCGACAGCCCTTGCAGACAATCAGCTGGCACTCTTCATACGCGTAGGTTCCGACTACAAATCCAACTTCTACGAATATGAGATACCGCTGAAGCTTACCGCCCCAGGACATTACTCTTCCGAGGAACGTCGTTTCGTATGGCCAGAGGAGAACATGCTCGACATCGACCTCAGCGTCTTCACTTCCTTGAAGAAAGAGCGCAACAGGATGGGAAAGGCATACAACCAGTTGCATACGGCATATGATCCGAACAATCCTAAGAACAAAGTATCCATCATGGGCAATCCTACACTCGGAGAGGTGAAGACCATGATTATCGGCGTACGCAACCTGGCGTCATCCACAAAATCAGGAGAAGTGTGGGTCAATGAGCTTCGTCTGAAAGAGACAGAGAACTCCGGAGGCTGGGCGGCACAGGGAAACATGAATCTGCAGATGTCAGATCTCGGCACAGTCAATGTCAACGGGAAGCATACATCGGCAGGATTCGGCGGACTGGAACAGGGTGTAACACAGCGTTCTACCGACGATTTCACGACATATTCCGTAACGGCAAATGTCGAGCTCGGCAAGTTCTTCCCAGACAAAGCAAAGGTTTCCCTGCCAGTGTACTACAGTATGACAAAGGAGAAGACATCTCCGAAATACAATCCGCTGGACACGGACATGAAACTCAAGGACGCCCTTGAAGCCGAACCTGACAAGCATAAGCGAGACTCCATAGAGAACATCGCCGTAACAAAGGTTACAAACACGAACTTCTCCGTATCAAATGCACGTGTCGGAATATCCACGAAGGGGCATCCGATGCCTTATGACCCGGCAAACTTCTCTATCTCGTACAGCCATTCGCACACACATAAGCAGGACGAGACGACTGTCTATGAGAACGAGGACAACTGGCGAGGCTCGCTGAACTACTCGTGGAGTCCTGTCTATAAACCTTTAGAGCCTTTCAGGAAAATCAAGTCAAAATCGAAGTATTACGATATCCTGAAACGTTTCGGACTGAACTGGCTGCCGCAGTCCGTGGCTTTCAATACGGAGATGACACGCTCGTACTATGAACTGCAGGAGCGCGATATAGAGACCATGGATAACTCGCAGCTACCGCTGACATTCAGTTCGCAGTTCCTGTGGAACCGTGACTTCTCACTGCGCTGGGATTTGACAAAGAACCTGCACTTCAACTTCCAGTCGGCGACACATGCGGAGATAGAAGAGCCGTATACTGCCGTGAACAAGGACCTGTATCCAGAACGCTACCAAGCGTGGAAAGACTCTGTATGGACGAGCATCAAGCACTTCGGCACACCGCTCGACTACAGCCAGAATGTCAGTGCGTCGTACCGACTGCCTCTCAACCTCATACCAATCTTTGACTGGCTCACAGCAGACGGCAGCTATTCATCTACCTACAACTGGGTGCGTGGCACAGAACTCGAGGACGGTACATCGCTCGGAAACACGATAGCCATGAACAGGACATACTCCCTCAACGGCTCTTTTGCCATGGAGAAACTGTACAACCATGTCCCGTTCCTGAAGAAGACAAACGAGAGATTCAACCGAACCCCGAGACGCGAAAACAAGAAGAACGACAAGACGAAGAAGGGCAAAGGAAATAACAAGAACGCGAAAAACGACCCTAAGACGCAACTGCCTAAGAACAAGAACTCGGTAGAGAAGGAACTGACACTGTATCCTGACAGCGCGATAGAGTTTTCCCACGGCAAGAACTCCAAGCGTCTCATAGTCACGGCAAAGGCAAAGGACGGCAAACTCGTACCTATCAAGTTCAAGAAGAAGGACAACAACAAGATTGCCGTCTCCCTGAAAGGCGACTCTGCCATGGAGGTGAAACTCACCGTGATGAAACTTCCTGACCTTGACTCCGAGAAATGGTACCGCACGGCACAGTCCGTGGCACGTTTTCTCATGATGGTGCGCAATGTCAGCTTCACCTACCGCAATACCTACTCTCTCTCGTTGCCGGGATTCATGAACTCCGTCGGTGATGCCTTCGGACAGAAACGGTGTGACGGCCTGCTGTCACCAGGCCTCGACTTCGCCTTCGGACTTGTCGACGACGGCTTTATAGACAACGCAAAAGAGCGTGGATGGCTCATGACCAACGACTCCATAGCCACCCCTGCCGCCACTAACAGCACAGAGGACATCCAGTTCAGGGCTACACTTGAACCGTTCAGGAACTTCAAGATAGACCTCAATGCGAGCCGTACCATGACACGTGCGAAGAGTGTGCAGTACATGTACCGTGGCAATCCTACCACACATTCGGGAACATTCACCATGACAACGATGTCCATCGGTTCGGCTCTCGAGAGCAGCGGCAACCAGAGCAACGGATTCCGCTCAAAGACCTTCGAGAAATTCTGCAACTCCCTTGAAGGTTTCAGGCAGCGTGTAGAAGCACAATATGCCGGAACAAGATACCCTGAAGGCACAAGCCTTGCAGGACAGCCTTTCGACGCCACAAAGAACGGTGGCGTAAACCAATACAGCGCAGATGTCATGGTGCCGGCATTCCTCAACGCCTACACAGCCATGGGAGGAAACGACCTCAGCCTGTTCCCGTCGCTTACGAAACTCCTGCCCAACTGGTCTCTGAGATACAGCGGACTGGGACAACTCACATGGTTCCGCGACAAGTTCAAGAGCGTGAACATCACCCACGGATACAAGAGCATCTATGCCGTTGGCTCATACAGCAGTTTCTCCACATTCCAGGAGTTCATGAACGGACTCGGCTTCATCACCGATGCCGCAACGTCCAATCCTATACCCAACTCGATGTACAATGTCTCGCAGGTAAGCATCAACGAGGCGTTCTCACCATTGCTCGGCATAGACGTGACGCTGAACAACGGCATGACAATCAAGGGAGAATACCGCACAACACGCGTACTGAACCTCTCCATGACAAGTATCCAGATTACCGAGACGACCTCCAAGGACTGGGTCTTCGGCGTAGGCTACAAGCTGCAGGACTTCCGCCTGTTCGGAGGTTCCAACCACCGCAAGGTTAAAGGTTCGGGAAAGAAGGGCGCGGACAACGACAGTAACAATAGCAGCCAGACGAAGAAGACGACAAGACGTAACGGATTCAGCCATGACCTGAACCTCCGCCTTGACCTCAGTTTCAGGAAGCAGGCTGCCATCAACCGCGACATAGCATCCATGATATCTACCGCGACAAGCGGCAACAATGCTTTCAAACTGTCATTCTCTGCCGACTATGCCCTGTCGAGACTGATGACCATGAGCTTCTATTTCGACCGCCAGAGCAATACTCCGCTGCTGTCGAACAACTCATATCCTACAACGACGCAGGACTTCGGACTATCGCTGAAATTCTCTCTGACAAGATAGTCTGCCGAGACACCTGACACCGCCCTTTGCCGACAGGCACGACCACGCCGGCGATGCCATCCGCGAAAGGCTGTAAAGCCTGTCACGGATGGTATCTTCCGTGAAACAGGAAACGGCATTATATATA
>JAIDEM010000019.1 GCA_029054825.1 Prevotella sp.
CCAACTTCAAGCACTATTACACGTTCTTCATACGTGAGCACCTGAGGCAGGATTTCCCGACAGCCGTCTCCTGCAGCCGCTTCGTGGAGCTCATGCCCCGCGTGTTCTTCCTGATGATGCTTTTCATGAAGATACAAGGCTTCGGCAGGTGCGGCGGCATCAGTTTCGTAGACAACAAGCCGGAGGCTCTGCCCGTGCATGTCGAGAAGTCAAGGCAACTGGAATTGTTCTAAAATTATCCCGAACTCGCGTAGCATGCTGCTGTATCTTGCAAACAAAACGACCGAAACACAGAACGGCTAAACGGCAGATATGCGTTTCAAGCATGAAGGACGCACCACGCTCAAGTCCCTACACTCGTGGAGAGACGAAGCCACGCCTATGTTTCAGACAAAACGCCACACACCTCTGCTCGGATATTGCGTAATATGTAGGGACGTACCGTGGTGCGTCCGGAAACGGTGTGAAACGCCGGACAATGCGTGAAACGCCGATTATGATTTAGGAGTTTAGCCGTTTGGCATGTGGACACCGCAACATTCTGTACCGTCATGCGAAACGGGAGGTAACGGCAGGCATGGCAAAAGGTTACCCTTCACAATGTGAAAGGTAACGGTTGACATGCAAAAAGGTGACCCTTTGCAATGCAAAAGGTCACCTTTCGTTTTACATTCCGTTATATACTGGATATCAGACTATTACCCACCATCAGTCGGCGAGCGTGAAATCGAGCTGGCGCTTGTTGAGGTCGGCGCGTGCCACCTTGATGCGTACAGGGTCTCCGAGGGAGTATGTATGATGGTGACGGCGGCCGACGAGGGAGAAATTCTTCTCGTCAAACTCGTAATAGTCTTCGCTGAGGTCGCGCATAGGGACCATGCCCTCACAGTGATTCTCGTCTATCTCGCAGTATATGCCGTAGGAAGCGACGCCTGAGATATGGGCATCAAATTCCTCGCCGATGAACTTCGACATGAATTCCACCATCTTGTACTTGATGGAATCGCGCTCTGCCATGGCGGCAGTCTGCTCCATCTCGCTGCTGTGCTTGCACAGTTCCTCGTACTTGTCCTTGTTGGCACTCTTCGCCCCCTGCTGGTAACGCGTGAGGAGTCTGTGCACCATGGTGTCCGGGTAGCGGCGTATAGGCGATGTGAAATGCGTGTAGTATTCGAAGGCAAGCCCGTAATGGCCGATGTTGTGCACAGAATACTTCGCCTTCATCATGGCGCGCAAGGCCACGAGCTCCACCACCTTCTGGTTCTTCTGTCCCATGCAGTCGTCGAGGAGCTTGTTCATCGCCCTTGCCGAGGCGCCTTTTGTGCTGGTGGACTTCATCTTGTAGCCCAGCTTTGCGACAAAGTCCTTCAGTTCGGCGAGCTTCTGCGGGTCAGGCGCATCGTGTATGCGGTAAGGCAATGTCTTGGCTACGTGCCCCCTTTTCACCTTTCCTATGCTCTCCGCCACGGTACGGTTGGCGAGGAGCATGAACTCCTCTATGAGCTTGTTGGCCTCCCTTGACTTCTTGAAATAGCAGCGTACGGGCACGCCTTTCTCGTCGATTTCGAAGCGCATCTCCTCGCGGTCGAACTTCACGGAGCCGTCCTCGAATCTCCTTTCGCGCAGCTGGCGTGCGAGGTTCCACAGTATGTTTATCTCCTCCTGCCAGTCGCCCTCCTTCTTCTCTATACGCTCCTGTGCCTCCTCATAGGTGAAGCGGCGGTCGGATTTTATGACCGTATGCGCCAGCCGCCAGTCCTTTATGCGTGCTGTGCCGTCAAGGGTGAAGATGACGGAGTATGCCAGCTTTTCCTCGTCAGGACGCAGCGAGCAGATGAAGTTGCAGAGGCGTTCCGGGAGCATCGGTATGGTGCGGTCTACGAGGTATATGCTTGTGGCGCGCGCCTGTGCCTCCTTGTCTATTATCGAGCCTTCCTTGACATAGTGTGAGACATCGGCTATATGCACGCCGACCTCGTAAAGCGTTTCCGTCTGTGCCTCCCCTGCGCCTGCAGCGTCATGTGAGCCCGGTGTGGAGAGTACGCGGAACGACAGCGCATCATCAAAGTCCTTGGCGTCGTGAGGGTCTATGGTGCAGGTGAACGTGTCGCGGAAGTCTTCACGCTCGGCATAGTCAGCCTCAGTAATCTCCGCACTGATATGCTCTGCCGCCTCCTCCACGGCGCGCGGATACTCATACGGCAGACCGTACTGTGCCAGTATGGCGTGCATCTCGGTGTTGTTCTCGCCCTTCGGGCCGAGGTTTGCTATCACCTCACCGATGATATGGCCGCGCTCTTCCTTAGGCCATTCGGTCACGCGGACGATGACGACATCGTTCTCCGAAGCCTTGTGAAGCAGACGTTTAGGAACGACGATGTCCCGATAGAGATGCTCTCCCTCCGGCGATACATAGGCTATGTCGTGTTCTATCTGCACCTTACCCACGAACTGTGTCTTCTTCCTCTCGATGATTTCCGTCACCACAGCCTCGCGGATATGCTTGTTGCGGCGGGCCATCATCGTCACACGGACGCGGTCGCCGTCAAGAGCGTACATCGAATTGCGCTCGGCGACGAAGACAGGCTTCTGGTCTGTGCCGTCGGGCTGGAACGAGTTCTTGCCGGTACGCTTGCGTATGAAGACGCCTTCGACTGTCTGCCCCTGCTGGTTGAGACGGTACGAGGTGTCTGTGACACGCACGAGGAAGTCGTCCCACGCCATCTCCTCCATGATGTCTATCGCCAGCATCTTCAGCGGATGAGTAGTGAGTTTCAGACGCTTGAATATCTCCTTGAAGGAGAAAGTCTTTCCCGGTTCTCCTTTGAAAAATTCCACAAGTATGGCAGAGAGCTGCCTCTTCGTCATGCATTTGCCGCCTTTTTTAGCCTTTCCCATAGTCTTTATGTTTTAAGTTTTTGCAAAGTAACGAAATATTTTGTACCTTTGCAAGCAAAATACAATTAAAATTTCATAAACTTTCATTGTGATGAATAACATTTTCAGTACGTTGCTGGCAAGGGAGAGGAAGCCTGTCAGAGGCCTTATGGCATTCGAGTGGGCAGTGCTGGCATATCTCCTCGCCACGACGGTGATGCTGATAATCTGCTATACAGACCTTGTAAATCCCGGCGACATGATATTCGGGCGTGTGAAGACGCTGGTCATCATGGCTCTCCTTTGGGGCGTATACCGCATGGTGCCCTGCCGTCTTACGGCGTTCATGCGTGCAGTGGGGCAGATGGCCATGCTGCCATGGTGGTACACGGACACATACGAGCTTAACCGCATACTGCCCAATCTTGACCATATCTTCGCCCGTGCCGACCAGAGCCTTTTCGGATGTCAGCCTGCACTGACGTTTGCCGAGGCAGTGCCGTGGGGCATATTCTCCGAACCTGTATACCTCGGATACTACTCCTACTTCTACCTCATCGTGGCAGTGCTGCTGATGTATTTCGCATACCGCTACGAGGATTTCATAAAGGCGGTGTCTGTCGTGCTGTGCTCGTTCTTCGTATACTACATCATATTCGACCTTGTCCCTGTCACAGGACCGCAATATTACTACAATGCCATAGGCATGGACAACGTGCGTCAGGGCATATTCCCCGATGTCGGCAGCTACTTCCTGCAGTCGAGGGATATGATTCCTCCCACAGGGTGGGACGGATTCTGCCGCTCGCTGGTGAGAAGCGGCGCGGTGCTCGAGGGCGAGCGCGCCACGGCGGCATTCCCTTCGAGCCATATCGGCATATCCACGATAGTGGGATGCCTGCTGGCAAGGCTCTGCAAGAAGCGCGGAAGATGGGGAGCGATGTATGTCTTCGTGCCGTTCTTCGTATTCCTCTGCATGGCGACAGTATATATCCGCGCACATTATCTTGTAGACGCGATAGCAGGATTCTTCTCAGGGCTCCTGTTCTACTTCATGTCATATATTGCATTCTTCCATGAAAATAGGGTTCGACGCTAAGCGTTACTATCACAACAACACGGGGCTGGGCAACTACTCACGAACGGTGGTAAGCTCGTTGCAGAGGCTCTTCCCTGAGCACGACTGCCTGCTCTACGACGAGAAGACATTCTCAAGGACGTTCCGTCTCGGAGGTAAGGCGGCTGGGGACGGCTGTGACATATTCCACGGACTGTCTAACGAGCTGCCGATGGACATCTCACGCACGGGAGCAGGTCACGGCGCGATGCACCGCATGAGGTCTGTGGTGACGATACACGACACGGCATGGCGCACCTTCCCTGACATGTACCACTGGGCGGACAGGCATATCTACGACTTCAAGTACGGACGCTCATGCCGCAAGGCTGACCGTGTGGTGGCAATATCAGAGTCTACCAAGCGCGACATCATGAGATTCTACGATGTGCCGGAGGAGCGCATCGAGGTCATCTACCAGCCTGTGCAGGCTTATTACTATGAGCCTATGGCGGAAAGCGAGGCAGAAAGCCTTATAAGGGAGCACTTCGGCGATGCCCTTTCGGACGGGACATCGGGCGTGCGCCCTTATGTGCTTTATGTCGGCTCCATCAATTCGCGGAAGAATCTGCTCACACTGGTGAAGGCCATCGGGCTTATCCCTGCCGAAAACCGTCCGCTGCTCCTTGTCGTGGGCAATGGAAGGGAGTACCGGAGAGAGGTGGAGGAGTATATCCATCGCCACCGTCTGGAGCAATGGGTGAAGATAGCGGCAGACATACACAACAACAGACTGCTGCAGGCTCTGTACCGGCAGGCTGCTGTCTTTGCATACCCGTCGTTCTACGAAGGCTTCGGTCTGCCCGTCGTGGAAGCCGCCCTGCAGCGTACTCCCGTAATAACGTCCACCGTATCCTCACTGCCCGAGGCGGCCGGTCCTGACGCCTGCCTCGTAGACCCTCACGACAGCCATTGCCCGGAGCATATCGCCTACCATATAGACCGCCTGCTCTCCGACACCGCCCAGAGGCAGTCCATGGGCAAAAAACTCGAAAGGTACGCACGCGAGGCGTTCGACCCTGACAGGCTCACGAGGCAGATGATGGCGATGTACGAGAGGCTCGTTGCGACAGATATATAATGTAAAGATGGAAAACGAACGATGATGGAAAACAGACACATGCCGCTGCAAGGCGGCGGAAAGAAAGGGGAGTTCATCCGTTTCTGTATAAACGGATGTCTCGCCGTGGCAATACAGTATACCGTGTACTGGGTGCTCATCCACTGGATCGGGCCTAATCCGGCGTATGCCGTGAGCTATTTCGTCTCCTTCTGCTGCAACTTCGTCATCACAAGTTACTGGACCTTCCACAGCCGCCCGTCATGGAAGAGGCTTACAGGCTTCGGAGGCTCGCACATAGTGAACTTCTTCGTGCAGATGGCATTCCTCAACCTCTATCTTTGGGCCGGCATACCGAAAGAGTATGCGGCACTGCTCGCCATGGGCTCTGCCGTGCCCGTCAACTTCATGATGCTGCATTTCGTGTATAAAAAGTGAGATGGTCGTTTGGTTGTTTGACCGTTTAGTCATTCGGCTGCTTGATTCCATTTCGACTATACCCACGACCTACATCCCCAAACCGCATAACCCCATGACCGCATAACCGTACATACCCCATGATAAAACTATCAATAGTCTCTCCATGCTATAACGAGGAGGCCGTGCTCAAGGACTCTTCACAGCAACTTCTCTCACTCCTTGACCGACTGACAAAGGCGGGAAAGATAACAGGAGACAGCTTCGTCCTTTACGTCAATGACGGTTCGAAGGACAGGACATGGCAGATAATCACCGAGCTGCACAGGGACAATCCTCGAATCTGCGGACTTGACCTCGCCCATAACACAGGACACCAGAACGCCATCATGGCCGGAATGATGACGGCGCGCCACTGCTCGGATGCCGTGGTGACAATAGACGCCGACCTGCAGGACGACATCAATGCCATAGAGCAGATGATAGACCGTCACAACGAAGGGGCAGATATCGTCTACGGCGTGAAAGTGAGCAGGCAGGCGGACTCATGGGCGAAGCGCACTTCGGCACAGATGTTCTACAAACTCATGGAGTCCATGGGAGTGAACACTGTCTACAACCATGCCGACTTCCGCTTCATGTCAAGGCGTGCCCTCGATGCACTGGCAGAATTTCCCGAGCGCAACCTCTATCTTCGCGGCATGATTCCGATGATAGGATTCAAGACCGCCACCGTCGACGATGTCATATCGGCACGCTTGGCAGGAAACTCCAAATATACGCTGAGGAAGATGCTCACCCTCGCCACAAACGGCATAACATCGTTCTCCACACGACCGATAGAGATGATAATCACCGTCGGCATGGTCATGCTCTTCATAGCGTTCTGCATGCTGTGCTACGTCATCGGGTCGCTCATCCTCGGCCATTACACCAACGGCTGGGCATCGATAATGCTCTCGATATGGTTTATCGGTGCGGCGCTGACCCTCTCCATAGGAATTGTCGGCACATACATCGGAAAGATATACATAGAGGTGAAGCACAGGCCGCTGTATATCATCAAGGACAGTATCGGCGAATGTGGCAATCCATCGGGGAAGACCACAAAGACTGCAACATAAATACTGCATCATGGATAAGGAAAGGATAAAGAATCTGTTGACAGACAGACGCTTCATGCCGTGGCTGTGGATAGCACTCGGTGTCGTCTCCGCCCTCTGCAAGATGAAGGCGCACAACAATTTCGACATCTTCCGCTATGTCTTCTACAACACATGGCAGGAGACATCGCTCTATGCGCCGTCAACAGACGGCGGCTTCTGGGACCTTAACCATTACGGTCCGTTCTTCTCCATGATTATCGCACCGTTTGCCGTAGTGCCCGAATGGCTGGGCCTTATACTGTGGTGCACATGCCTCGCCGCCTTCCTTTACTGGGCCGTCGGCAGATATTCGAGCATCTCCGTGAGCGGAGGAAACGCCCCGAAAGGCAAGGAAGGCATCATGCTTCCGTTCATTGTATGGTTCTGTGCGCACGAGCTCCTTACGGCTCTCTTCATGCAACAGTTCAATGTTGCCATAGCAGGAATAATCCTCCTAAGCTACTATTTCGTGGAGAAGGAGCGCGATGAGTACGCCACACTGTTCATAGTCATCGGCACACTCGTGAAGATATACGGCATAGTGGGACTGGCATTCTTCTTTTTCTCCAGACACAAGACGCGCTACATACTGTCACTCATCCTGTGGAGCGTGCTTCTCTTCTGCCTCCCCATGTTCATTTCCTCGCCCGGATACCAGTTGCAGGAATACCGGGAATGGATAGAATGTCTCGGAGGGAAGAACGGGGAGAATGTCCTCAGCCGTGCACAGAACATCTCGCTCCTCGGACTTGTAAGGAAGATAGGTTACGCATGCAGCGTGGGACACACGACATTCATGTCGATGACGGCCGGCGATATCCCTATAGACATGCATAACTGGTGGATGCGCCGATATTCCGACATCTGGCTTATCGCATCGGGAATGGCTGTCATGGCCAACGGATACTTCCGCATGAGCCAATGGAACAACAGGGCTTTCCGCGAGACAGTCCTCGCCGCCGTACTGATGTTCGTCTGCCTATTCTCCACAGGGACGGAGTCGAGCGGATACATCATAGCCATCATAGGCTGCGTGATATGGTACTGCTGCGCACCGTGGCAACGCTCAAAGGCGGACATCGCACTGCTGGTACTTGTATTCATCGTCACAAGCATGTCGCCGTCAGACATCTTCCCGAGATACATCAGGCAGGAATTCATACAGCCCTACGCCCTGAAAGCCCTGCCTGTGGCTCTTATATGGATAAAACTCTGTGAGGAATTGAGAACGAAAGATTATAGTTGTTAGTTATCAGTTATTGGTTGTCAGGTATCAGTTTCCGATTTCGGCTATATCGGCTATTCCGGCTATCAACCTTAAACCATGACGACACCCCTAAACCAACACCCAACAACCTAAAACCCACAACCCTAAACCACGAAACGACCAAACCACCAAATGATACTACTGAGCTTTGACACCGAAGAGTTTGACGTGCCCCGCGAGCACGGTGTCGACTACGACACGCTGAAAGAAGGAATGGAGGTCTCACGATACGGCACGAACCGCATACTCGACTGCCTGAAGGAATGCGGAGTGAGAGGGACATTCTTCTGCACAACAAACTTCGCCACACATGCCCCTGAGGTCATGAAACGTATCATGGACGAGGGACATGAGGTCGCCGCACATGGCTGTGACCATTGGAATCCGAAACCGGAAGACGTCATCAACTCCAAGAAAATACTCGAACGACTCACAGGAAGGGAGATAAAAGGCTACCGCCAGCCGAGGATGTTCAAGGTAGACCTGAAAGAGCAGGCACGCCAGGGCTATCTCTACAACGCCTCGCTCAACCCTGCCTTTATCCCCGGAAGATACATGCACCTCACCACACCGCGCACATGGTTCATGCA
Source organism: Prevotella sp. (assembly GCA_029054825.1). Taxonomy (GTDB): domain Bacteria; phylum Bacteroidota; class Bacteroidia; order Bacteroidales; family Bacteroidaceae; genus Prevotella. The sequence continues at coordinate 8,474 of JAIDEM010000019.1, forward strand.
GGAGGGTGTGATGCAGATTCCGGCAAGCGTCTCACCGTGGCTGAGAATCCCAATGTTCTGGCTCTCGCTCCACAACTTCCCGCTGTGGCTGTACAAGGCCTTGTGCCACAGAATCATACGCCACGACGGATACTTCAACACCTATTTCCACCCATGGGAATTCTATCCTCTCGGCGAACACCCGGAACTGCGCATGCCGTTCATCATCCGCAACAATGCCGGGCAAGGCATGTACGAACGTCTGAAAGCGGTAATACTCGACCTAAAAGCCCGTGGCGAAGAGTTCGGGACATACTCCGAATTTGCGGAAAGCAGATGTTAGTTGTTTTGTTGTTCAGTTGTTTGAGCTTTGCTCGAAGTTCCTTTCGCTCGGCAGAGCCCAAGCCAGCTTAGCTCTGCTCTCGCTTAGTCGGAACTTTAGTCGTTTAGCTGTCAGCTTTCTATTCCGGCTATATCGGTTATTCCGGCTATTCACCACCAACAACAAAAATACAAACCCAAAACCTAAACCACCAAAACACTGCATATAAATGAAAGATTTCATAGTCATACTGAAGCGTTTCGTACCTCCCTACAAGAAGTATCTTGTACTCACGGTAGTCTTCAATATCCTTTCCGCGCTGCTCAACATCTTCTCCTTCGCAGCCCTCATACCTATCCTGCAGATACTCTTCCAGACAGAAGCCGGCGAACGTGTCACGGAATACATGCCGATGACATTCGACAACCTCAAGGAAGCAGCGACAAACAACGTCGACTACTATGTCACGATGCTCATAGACAGTGTCGGACAGACCACGACGCTCCTTATCATAGGCCTCTTCCTCGTCGTCACCACCTTCCTCAAGACAGGCATGTACTTCCTCTCCTCGGCAGTAGTGATACCTATGCGTACAGGCATCGTGCGCGACCTGCGCAACACTATCTACAAGAAGGTGACATCGCTCCCTATGGGCTTCTTCACACAGGAGCGCAAGGGCGACATCATAGCACGCATCACGGGTGACGTCTCCACGGTGGAGAACTCCATCATGACATCCCTTGACATGATGTTCAAGAACCCGATACTCATCATAACATACTTCATCACCCTGCTCGTCATCTCCTGGCAGCTGACGCTCTTCACCCTCATCTTCGTGCCTGTGATGGGCTTCATCATGGGACGCATAGGACGAAAGCTGAAGGCTGGCTCGCTGAAAGCGCAGAACCTGTGGAGCGACACCATGTCGCAGGTAGAGGAAACCCTCGGCGGCCTGCGTATCATCAAGGCGTTCTGCGCCGAGGAGAAGATGAACAAGCGTTTCCAGGACATCAATGACGAGCACCGCAGCCAGCTCATCAGAGTAGGCGTACGCCAGTGTCTCGCCCATCCTATGTCGGAATTTCTCGGCACGATGATGATTGTCATCGTGCTATGGTTCGGCGGCATCCTCGTGCTCAACGAGATGGCGCTTACCGGTCCGACATTCATCTACTACATGGTAATCCTCTACTCCATCATCAACCCTCTGAAAGAGTTCTCCAAGGCAGGATACTCCATCCCGGTAGGCCTCGCCAGTGTGGAGCGCATAGACAAGATTCTCCATGCCGAGAACCATATAAAGGAGACGGAGAAGCCCGTGCGTCCCGAGACCTTCTGCCACGAGATAGAGTTCCGCAACGTAGGTTTCCGATATGCAGAGAAGTGGATTCTCCGCCATATCAACCTCACCATACGCAAGGGGCAGACAGTAGCCCTCGTGGGACAGTCAGGCGGCGGCAAGTCGACACTTGTCGACCTCATTCCCCGATACTATGACGTACAGGAGGGAGAGGTGCTCATCGACGGCGTGAACGTCAAGGACATGGGCATCCGCGACCTGCGGAGCCTCATCGGGAACGTCAACCAGGAGGCCATCCTCTTCAACGACACATTCCGCAACAACATAACTTTCGGCGTGGACTCCGCGACACAGGAGGAGATAGACCGTGCCGCGAAGATAGCCAACGCCTATGACTTCATCATGGAGAGCGAGAGCGGATACGACACCTCCATAGGCGACCGCGGCAGCCGACTGTCAGGAGGCCAGCGCCAGCGCATATCCATAGCGCGCGCCATACTCAAGAATCCGCCTATCCTCATACTCGACGAGGCGACATCGGCCCTCGACACCGAGTCGGAGAGGCTTGTGCAGGACGCTCTGACAAAGCTCATGCGGACACGCACGACCGTCGCCGTGGCTCACCGTCTCTCCACGATAAAGAATGCCGACGAGATATGTGTCCTGCACGAAGGCGAGATAGTGGAGCGGGGCACACACCAGCAACTCATAGAGAAAGACGGATACTACAAACGCCTCAACGACATGCAGAAGGTGTGAGGAGGAGGGTAGTGGCTTGGTCGTTTAGTGGTTTGGTCGTTTGGTTGATACTATAGCATCTATGGTGGCTATATGCCAAACCACCAAAACACTAACCAACTATTAACCAAACCACCAAAACACTAACCAACTATCAACTAAACAACCAAACCACTAAACAACCAAACCACCACCATGGACTACCTATCCCTAAAAGACATAACAGCCCTACACGCCGAGGAGATACACGCCGCCGTACAGCGTGTGACAGACTCAGGCTGGTATCTGCAGGGCAAGGAGAACGAACGCTTCGAAAAGGAATATGCACGATATACAGGCACGGCACACTGCATAGGCTGTGCCAGCGGACTTGATGCGCTCATCCTTATCCTCCGGGCATACATCGAACTCGGAGAGATGCAGCCCGGCGACGAAATCATCGTCCCGGCAAACACGTATATAGCTACCATCCTCGCCATAACGGAGAACAGTCTCGTACCTGTCCCCGTAGAACCTTCTTCCGAGACTCTCGAGATAGACATCCCAAGCATCGAAAGCCATATCACGCCACGCACGAAAGCCATCATGACCGTACATCTCTACGGCCGTCTCGCCTACTCGGAAGAGATGTCTGCCATCTGCCGCAGGCACGGGCTGAAACTCCTTGAAGACAATGCGCAGGCACACGGATGCCGCTTCCGCGACAGGAGGACAGGCTCTCTCGGCGATGCCGCGGCACACAGCTTCTATCCTGGCAAGAATCTCGGGGCGCTGGGTGACGGCGGAGCCGTGACGACTGACGACAGTGACCTTGCCGAGACCGTGCGCACACTCGCCAATTACGGTTCGCAGAAGAAGTACATCTTCCGCTATTGCGGCAGGAACAGCCGTCTCGACGAGATACACGCCGCAGTGCTCAGTGCCAAGCTCCCTTTCCTCGACAGCGACAACGCACGGCGACAGGAGACAGCGCACAGATACTACAGCGGCATAGACAATCCGCTCGTGTCCCTCCCCACACTCCTCCCTGACGAGCAGAATGTCTACCATATCTTCCCCATCCTCTCTCCGCGACGCGACGCTCTCCGCGACCACCTCGCCGCAAAAGGGATACAGACCATCATCCACTACCCCATACCTCCACACCGGCAGGAGTGCTACAGCCGTTACCCCGCCATGTCATCGCTCTCACTGCCCGTCACCGAGCGTCTCGCAGAGCAGGAACTGTCGATACCTATCAGCCCCTGCATCACGGCAGAAGAGGCAGACACTGTAATAGAAGCAATAAACAGTTTTCGCTGATTCCCAGACTTATAGCCGTAATAGACACTATAGAGGTTACAGGGGCTATTGGGACTGTAACCAAGAATAAGAACCTACATGTAACAAACAAGTTCGCCGAAGGTGACCTTTCACATGATGAAAGGTCACCTTCGGCGTATATAACCGTCACCCTTTGTCCCGCGAAGGGTCACCCTCTGCCAACCACGTGACAGGGACAGACCGCAAGACGAAACCAGTCGCGAAACTTCCTGTAAAGCAATTTTCTACATAATATCCTTTGCTGAATGGATAACTTTTACTATCTTTGCATAAGATAAGCTACGCCTCAGCAATTACAAGCAAGCTTGATTGCGTTCGACTTGCATTATCTCTGCAAAAGACAAGACATACCTCACCAAACATCAACAAACAATGCAACAGCCACTCGTATCGGTCGTCATACCTGGATATAACCACGCACCCTATCTCAGGGAGCGCATAGACAGCGTGCTCGCACAGGATTATCCCAACTTTGAGGTGATACTGCTCGATGACCGCTCGCCGGACAACAGTGCGGAGATAATGCTCGGCTACAGTGAGCATCCGCGCGTGAGCCATGTGGTGATAAACGAGCGGAACTCAGGGAACACCTTCCTGCAATGGGAGAAAGGCATCTCCATGGCGCGTGGCGAGTATGTCTGGATAGCGGAGAGCGACGATACGGCACGCCCGCAGTTTCTCTCGCGGATGATGGAGAGCCTCATTGCCGTGCCGGAGGCGTCGCTGGCATTCTCACGGAGCACGATGATCGGTCCTGACAGCAGACCTTTGGGATACTCCTGGGACGAGACATGGCGCTACAAGGCTCCAGGAGTGTACGCTTCCCGTGACTTCTGCCTGCGGCGCATGGTGTTCAAGGACCTGATATACAACGCCTCGATGGTGGTCTTCAGAAAAGCTTTCTACAGCAAGGTGACAACACGCTACCAGGCATTCCGCCACTGTGGCGACTGGCTCTTCTGGTTTGAGATGTGCATGCTGGGCAAAGTCTGCGAGGTGCCCGAGGAACTCAACGGCTTCCGTCAGCACCCCGACAAGGTGAGCAACGACGCTCGCAGTTCCGGCAAGGACTTCGAGGAAATGGCTGGCATACAGCGCATCATGGCGGAGACCCTCTCGCTCTCGGCATACCAGCGCCGCTGCCTTAGGGGGCGTCAGACAAAGCGCCTCGGCAAGTCTGCCATCGCAGACAAGGAGAGGCTCGTCGGCGAATATCCCGACATCTACGGCGGGACACTCCTTGACAAGGCTCTCTATACCATTGACAAGATGATGAATATCTCGCGTCTGCAGAGATAGCGGGGATAACCTTCGGTACAAAGGCAAAAACAAAAGAACGACAACCGCAAACCTCACCACAACTGTAGGGACGTACCGTGGTGCGTCCTAAAACGATGTGAAACGCCGAGCTAACATCATTCAGTCTTTACAGCAGCCACATCATCGGCGTTTCACGCCGTCTGCGGACGCACCACGGTACGTCCCTACAGGTTACTCAATATTCTAACCCACAACCGCATAAACCGCCAGACCGCAAAAACCATGAAACTACTCTTCCTCATAAGCCGCTTCCTCGACGGAGGCATAGACACGGTACTCGTGGAGTACCTCAACGGGCTGTGCCGATACACCAGCCACGACGTGACGCTGGCCATCGGCATGAAGATGAACGAGGCAGAGGTCTTCCTGCCGCGCATCTCGCCGAAGGTGAAGATAGAATATCTTGTAGACAGCGACATGCTCACGGCATACAAGCGCGCAAAGCATCACCACCGCAAGCACGCCCTCCACGGAGCCCTGGACGAGATAATCCTCAATCCCGTGAGACGCCTGCTCATGCGGAGACGCCTGGCAAGGCTCGCCGAGGATGCCGATGTCGTGGTGGATTTCGACAGTTGCTTCAGCTCCTTCATGGACGTTGTGCCTGAGAGGGTGAAGACCGTCATGTGGTTTCACTTCTCCCTCGCCGCCGAGGCACGCAGGGCGCCCAAGCGCATCCGCCGTCTCAGGAAGAGCATGCACCGCTACGACAATATTGTGCTCATAGCCGACGACATGATGGAGGAGGCGGTGAGGATGATACCGGAACACAGGGAGCGGTTCTGCCGCATATACAACTGTCTCAACCGTGACACCATCATGGAGAAAGCCTCCGCTCCTGTCGACGACAAGAGGATAACGAGGCCGTTCCTCCTCGCTGTGGAGAGGCTCGAGGAGTCGCAGAAAGACCTCACTACTCTCTTCAAAGCCTACGCCTTATTGAGGGACACCGCGAAGGACACCGATGTCCCGGAGCTGTTTATCATAGGTGAAGGACGGAGCCGCTGCGAACTGGAAGGACTCATCTCCCGTCTCGGTATGGAGAGCCATATCACGCTGCTGGGCTTCCAGTCCAATCCATATCCGTGGATAAAGGCTTCACAGGCACTTGTCCACAGCTCGCGGTTTGAGGGACTGCCGACAGTCCTTGCCGAAGGACTGATGCTCGGCAAGACCGTCATTTCCACCGACTGCCCTACAGGTCCGGCAGAGATACTCGACCACGGCAGGGCAGGACTGCTGACGCCTGTCGGCGATGTAGAGGCTCTCGCTGATGCCATGCACAGGGTGTTGACAGACAAGGAACTGAATAATCGGCTTATAGAGGAGGGCTTGCGCCACCGCCGGCTGTTCATGCCCGAGCAGAGCATCGCCGACTTCAACAGACTGATAGAATCATGAGACTATGGAAAGACAGAAGATAAGTGTCGTAATAAACACATACAACGCCGCCCTGCGCCTCCGTGAGGTGCTCGATGCCGTGAAGGACTTCGACGAGATACTCGTCTGCGACATGGAGTCTACGGACGAGACGCTGGCGATAGCCGAGGAGTACAGTTGCCGCACGGTGACCTTCCCGAGAGAGAAATACAACATCGTCGAGCCGGCACGCGAGTTTGCCATACACCAGGCACGCCATCCGTGGGTACTCGTGGTCGATGCAGACGAGATAGTCACTCCGGAGCTGCGCGAGTATCTCTATGCCTTCACGCAAGGCGACAGCGCCGGACTGCTCATCCCGCGCAAGAACTTCTTTATGGGACGGTTCATGAGATGCCTGTATCCCGACTATATCCTGCGTTTCTTCCTCCGCGACAAGACCCACTGGCCGGCAGTCATACACTGCTCTCCAGAGGTAGACGGCAAGGTGGAGAGGATACCGAAGGACCGCCGCGAACTGGCCTTCGTCCATCTCGCCGACGAATCGATAAGCATGCGTCTCAGGAAGACCGACCAGTACAGCGACAACGAACTGCCCAAGAAGCGCCGCAAGAACTATGGCACAGGTGCGCTCGTAGGGCGTCCCCTACTGTTTTTCTTCAAGACATATTTCCTAAAAGGGGCGTGGCGCGACGGCAGGCCCGGTTTCATCAAGGCAGTCATGGAAGCCTTCTACCAGTTTGTCATCGTGGCGAAACTGATTGAGGAGAGACAGAAAAACCAGTCGCCCGGGATATAGCCGTCTATTGAGACTATTGCGTCTATTGAGACTATTCCACCCAAAACCTACAACCCTAAACCACCAAACAACCAAACCACCACCATGCTTTTCATAAAAGACAAAGGCCAGATGTGCAACAACATCTATCAGTATATCAACCTTTACGCATGGGCAAGGGAGCACGGCCTCAAGACCATGAGCCTGCGCTTCGCCCATAAATACAAAGGCTTCGCCATCTGCCGTACACCATATCACAACAGAGCCATGTATCTCCTCGTGAAGACATTGGGAGCCTTGCGCCTCATACCCTGCGTGGACTATGATGACAACACCGCGACATACGAAGAGCACGAGCGGCGGATGCTCTCCTCGCGCAATGTCATTGCGAAAGGATGGAACGCGCGTTACAGCAATCTTCTGCCAAGATACATGGACGAGATACGCCGTCTCTTCGCCTTTGACGAAAATATAAAGGACGCCGCAAGGCGCAATATGATGCCTACGGACGCGAATACCGTGAACATAGGACTGCATATACGCCGCGGCGACTACAGGAAATTTCTCGGAGGAAGGCATTACTTCACCGACAAGGAGTTTACGGAGACGCTTTCCATACTCCTTGACAACTTCAAGGAAAAGACATGTAATATCTACATCTGCACCAACGACAAGCATCTCGACAAAGACCGGTTCATACACGCCGTGAGAAGTCACGCCTGCTGCAACAACTGCCACATAGCCTTCCCACACGGCAGCGGACAGGAAGATCTCTACCTCCTCTCCGAATGTGACTATATCCTCGGTCCCGTAAGCAGCTACTCGCTAATAGCCACGATGTACGGCAAGGCGCGGTGCCTGTGGATGAGCCATAAGGTGAGAAAAGAACTTCCGCTCTCCCTCTTCCGCGATTTCCCGAGCCTGACGCAGATATTCGACATCAGCTTCACTTCCGACGAATATCTTTAGCATGCTATTCCTCACCTCTGCTGATGATGACAGACATCAGGAAGGATACAATAAAGGAGACTCTTATACCTATTAATCATATATCTGAAACTATGAAAAAGATTTTCTTGCTTGGCTGCATCACCGTCATTACGGCAACCATGCACGCACAGGACAACATGACCGCGGGAGAGACGGCTATGAAGATTGCCGACCGCATAGTAGCCTCCACATCTTACGACTTCAAGGATACGAAGACGGGAGAGGTGTTCAGGAGCGTGAAAGGCATGCCGCTGTCGATGGACATAAAGGTGAACAGCAAGTACAACAACTGGCATTATACCAACGGCGTGACGAACATCGCCATGCTGGAGCTTGCCGACAAGACCGGACGCAAGGACTATGAGCGATATGTGGTGCGCAATATGGACTTCGTGTTCAACGAAGGCAATCTCGATTTCTTCCGCAGACAGTATGACAAAGCCCTGAAAGACGGTGGCTGGTATGCCGTGAGAAAACTTAGCTGGCACATGATATTCAGGGGCAAGAGACTGGACGACAACGGTCCGATGGGTGCCAGTCTCATAGACTTGCAGATGAGACATCCCGACAAGGCTTTCCTCGATTATATCAACACCACCGATGAGCACCTCCGCAAGGCTGAGCCTCGCCTCGCCGACGGCACGATAGCGCGTCTGTGGCCCCATGTCAACACGATATGGGCAGACGATGCCTTCATGGCGGTGTCGTTCCTCTCAAGGATGGGACAGCTTACGGGCGATAATGCCTACTTTGACGATGCGGCACGGCAGATAATCAGTTATGACAAACATCTGTGGTGTCCGGAAAAGAGGATATACTACCACTGCTGGCATACGGACAACGGCGAGCATGGCGTGGCACACTGGAGCCGTGCCAACGGATGGATGTTCATGGCGCAGGCAGACTTGCTCGCCAGAATGCCCGAGAGCCATCCCTTGCGCCAGCAGGTGATGGAGATATTCAGGAAGCAGGCAAGCGGCGTGGCACGCTATCAGGGGAAAAACGGGCTATGGCATCAGTTGCTCGACAAGGAGGACTCGTTTGAGGAGATTACGGGCACGGCAATGTTTGTCTTCGGCATAGCGCGCGGAGTAAAGATGGGCTGGCTACATCCCGACTTCATATACGTTGCGGAGCAGGGACTGAAGGGCATGATGACAAAGATAAGCCGCAACGGCGATGTCACGGCGATATGCACAGGTACTGGCATCATGCCGTCGACAGTATACTACTACAACCGCCCGCAGCTCACCAACGACCCTATGGGCGAAGGACCTGTATTGCGCGCTCTTGTGGAGATGATAGACGCTCCAAGGTATACAGAGATAAAGGCTGAGGAGCAGTATGACAAGATTACGGTGAAAGGAAAGCATTGATTATGGGAAAGTCTCTCTTCGCGACATTGCTCGCGGTGTTGCTCGTGACACTGCATACAGCGACAGCCTATGCCGGACGGCAGCGTATCGACAGGTATGCCCTTGTGGGCAGGAACTCTCCGCACGTCACAGCCATTGACTCGCTCGGTTCGCTGTCAGTAGGCAACGGCGAGTTTGCCTTTACTGCCGACATTACAGGGCTTCAGACATTTCCCGACTTCTACCGTAACGGCGTGCCTCTCGGGACACAAAGCCAGTGGGGATGGCACAGCTTCCCTAACACGCAGGGATTCACGCCAGAGGAAACGTTGCAGGAATATGACTTCGGACGCGGACATAAGGAGCTCTATGCCGGTCAGCCAAGGGAGAAGGGACGCGGAAAGGATGCCGCTGAATGGTTTCGTGCCAATCCTCACAGGCTGCATCTTGGAATGATAGGCTTCGACCTTGACCGAGACAAAGGCTTGCAGGGCATTACGGACATAGACCAGAGGCTCGATTTGTGGAGAGGCTTAATAGACAGCCGTTTCAGACATGACGGCACAGAATACAGGGTAAGGACCGTCTGCCATCCGCAGAAAGACATGGTTGCCGCCGAGATTGTGTCCAAGGCGCACACGGGGATATGCTTCCGTTTTCCATATCCTACAGGACAGCACTGTGATGACGCATGCGATTGGAACGCGGACAACAGGCACAGCACACGTATTATCGCACGCAAAGACAACCGTGCCATACTGGAAAGGCAACTTGACAGCACGGTCTACTACGTGACTGTGACATGGAGAGGCAAGGCGGAACTGACAAAAAGGCGAGACAATCATTTTGTGCTGACACCCAGTGATGACAGATTCTCGTTCACATGCACATTCTGCCGTGACAGCACCGCTGTCGGCAACGCATGCTTTGACGATGCATACAAGGCTGCAGAGGATTACTGGAAGGCTTTCTGGACAGACGGCGGCGCAGTGGACTTCTCCCGATGCACCGACCCGAGGGCAAAGGAACTGGAGCGGCGTGTCGTCCTGAGCCAGTATCTCCTCGCCATACAGTGTGCAGGAAGCACACCTCCGCAGGAGACAGGACTGACATACAACTCATGGTTCGGCAAGTTTCATCTCGAGATGATATGGTGGCATCAGGCGCAGTTCGCACTCTGGGGACGCCCGGAGATGCTCGACCGTACCCTCGGATGGTACAGGACAGCCATGCCAAAGGCAAGGGAGATAGCCCGGAGACAGGGCTTTGACGGTGTGCGGTGGATGAAGATGACAGACCCGAGCGCCATCGAGGCTCCATCGAAGGTGGGCAGCTTCCTCGTATGGCAACAGCCGCATATCATATATCTTGCCGAACTGATATACCGTAACTCCGCTGACAAAGACAAAGTTCTTGATAAATACGGCGACATGGTACAGCAGACGGCGGAGTTCATGTATTCGTTCGCGACACTCGACAGCGTCAACAACCGCTATCTCCTAAAAGGACTTATCCCTGCACAGGAGACCCTGAAAGCCCACGAGACAGTAAATCCACCCTTCGAACTGTCGTACTGGCACTACGCCATGCAGGTCGCACAGCAGTGGAGAGAACGGCGCGGCATGAAACGGGACATGGCATGGGAAGACATGACAGCACGCCTCTCGCCTCTCGCGCATGACGACAACAATCTGTATCTCGCGGCTGAAAGCGCCACAGACACATACCGCAATATCCGCCTTACATCAGACCATATGGCTGTTCTCGGGGCTGTCGGCATACTGCCCATGAGCATACTTGTCAACAAGGAATATATGCACAACACGCTGGACTGGGTGCTTGACCACTGGAACTGGGACAAGACATGGGGTTGGGACTATCCCATGACTGCCATGAACGCCACCCGTCTCGGCGAACCGGAGAAGGCTGTCGATGCTCTCCTAATGGACAAGCGTACTAACACCTACCTCGTAAACGGCCACAACTACCAGGACAAGCGCCTGCGCATCTATCTGCCCGGCAACGGCGGACTGCTTACTGCCGTCGCCCTCATGTGTGCAGGCTGGGACGGTTGCACACGTCTCACTCCCGGTTTCCCTAAAGACGGCAAATGGGATGTAGTGTGGGAAGGACTGCATCCCCTGCCATAAAGACATTACAGGGAGATACATGAAGCCTGCTGCCTCTATCCGTGGGTTTAATGTCTGTTTCCCACCAAAACATCTCCCGTTTGCTTTGTCAAATGAGAAAAGACATCATGAACTCTATGAATAACCATACAAGAAGACTCTATACAAAAGACATTGAGTAAACTGTAGAAAAAAAGGAGACTGTCAAATAAAATAAGGCCGGAAAACTGTGACCCATTTTATTTTCTTTGGTAGACACTGATAATCTCAAATATAATCATAAAAGCCCGAGGCATTGTAATTATGCCTCGGGCTTTTATGATTATATAGATGATATGTATCTCGAATTTGCTGTCGTAACAACAGCAGAGCAATACAAAAGTAAATATCAACCAGCGGCTGTCTTGCCAGCATCCACGTGGGCATCAGCCCATGAAGACCTTACCGGTCTTGGGGTCGTACATCTTCAGCCACTCCTCCTTGGTGCGCTTCCAGCGGTTATGGCTCCAGAGCCAGAGGGAAGGGGACTTGACTATCGACTGTTCCAGGAGACGTGTGTAACGCTCTGTGATGGAGTATTCAGGCTGTTCACGCGGCTTGTCGGTGACAGGAATGAACTCTGCCTCGTAGTATCCGCGCCGCGTCTGGCGTATGTCAAGATAATAGACATCCATGTCGAGCTTCTTCATGAGTTTCTCCGCGCCGGTGAATACAGGGGTCTCGGGATGGTTGAGAAATGGTGTCCAATAGTGTATGTTGTTCCAGAACGGTGCCTGGTCGGCAATGAATCCGACGAGCACGGGGCGGTCCTGCTGCTTCAGTTTCATGATCATGCGCTCGGACTCGTTGAGGGAGTCGTTGACGCTGCCTTAGCGTTGGCGCGTATATCAAACGAGTTTGTCGAAGACTGGATTCTCCAAT
>JAIDEM010000190.1 GCA_029054825.1 Prevotella sp.
CTGTACCACGGTACACGCACCGTGTGATGGCGAATTAAGCAACTTAATTTCATTAACTACTTAATTTAGAGTAACACAACCATGTTAGAAATCAACGTAACAGGTCAGACCAGAAGCGACCTCGGCAAGAAGGCTTCTAAGGACATCCGCAAGCAGGGACTCATCCCATGTAACATCTATGGCGTGAAGAAGGGCGAGAACGGTCTTCCAGAGGCACTCTCTTTCACATCTACATTCGCAGAGCTCCGCAAGGCTATCTACACTCCTAATGTATATGTGGTAAACCTTACCATCGACGGCGTAGAGCACAAGGCTGTCATCAAGGAGCTCCAGTTCCACCCAGTATCAGACGCTCTCCTCCATGTCGACTTCCTCGAAATCACCGCAGAGAAGCCTGTGACAGTAGGTATCCCAGTAGAGCTCAAGGGTCTTGCCAACGGTGTGCGTAACGGTGGACGCCTCGCACTCCTCGTCCGTCAGATCAAGGTCACAGCGGTATACACAAATATCCCTGAGAAGCTCGTCATCGACGTTACAAGCCTTGAGCTCGGCAAGTCTATCAAGGTAGGCGACCTCCACTTCGAGGGTCTCGAGTTCGCTACTCCGAAGGAGGTTAACGTATGCTCTGTACAGATGACACGTGCCGCACGTGCCGCTATGTCAGCTCAGTAATCTGCTACCTCTTACACAGAAAAAAGACTATCGGCACTGGAGCATACGGCTTCGGTGCCGTTCTTTTTTCATGCCGTACCAGCTATACTGGACAAAGAAAGAATAACGACAAAACTGCAAAAATGGACAAATTCCTTATTGTCGGGCTCGGCAATCCCGGACCGGAATATCACGAGACACGGCACAACGCCGGATGGATGGTCGTCGACAAGCTCGCCGAAGACCTCGGGGCAACCTTCTCAGACAAGCGTTACGGCTTTGTTGCGGAAGCCTCGATAAAAGGCAGAAAGCTGTTCCTGCTGAAACCTACGACATACATGAACCTCTCCGGCAACGCCGTGCGCTACTGGCTTGAGAAAGAGAACATCGCCACCGAGCGGCTGCTCGTCGTCGTAGACGAACTGGCTCTCCCTCTCGGCAAGATGCGCCTCAAAGGAAACGGCTCCAACGGAGGACACAACGGACTGGGACATATACAGCAGCTCATAGGACAGAAATACGCCCGTCTGCGCATAGGCATAGGCAACGAGTTCAGCCGCGGAGGACAGGTTGACTATGTGCTCGGCAAATTCTCCGCCGAAGAGCGTGAAGTCCTCGACCCAGTCATAGACAACGCCGTCGCCTGCATCAAGTCCTTCGCCCTGGCCGGCATCGACATCACCATGAACCAGTTCAACAAGAAATAAGGCAAAGACAGACATCCCCGCCTATGGAAAACAAGCTGAAACATCACGACACGGGTCGCCTTGACAAATGGTTGTGGGCAGCCCGCATATTCAAGACACGCACCGTAGCCGCCAACGCCTGCAAGAACAGCCGCATAAGCGTGAGCGGTGTGGGCACAGACGGACACGCTGCCGCCAGCGCCGCCCTCGCGAAACCGTCACGGACTGTAAAATGCGGCGAGGTCGTCCATGTCAGGAAACCGCCCATCACCTACTCTTTCCGCATCCTCAACTGCATAGAGAGCCGCGTCGGCGCAAAGCTCCTGTCCGAAGTCTACGAGAACGTGACCACCCAGAAGCAGTACGAACTGCTGGAGATGTCGCGCATCTCCGGCTTCATAGACCGACAGCGCGGCACAGGAAGGCCTACAAAGAAAGAGCGCCGGCAGCTCGATGACTTCAACGACACACCTATATTCGGGTTTGACGAGGAGGAGAATGAAGACCTATTCGACTTTGATGAGTAACTATTCCCGCCATGCTCCACAGTATCATATTCACCACATGAAGGCTATGGACACGATAGCCCTATCACCTACATAAACACCTGTTTTTCAACAAGATACACACAAGCAAAATAATCTCCGACAAGATACAAGACAAACTGTCACCTTTCACCTAATGAAAGGTGACAGTTTATACAGCAAAGGGTGACGGTTCACTGACTGAACCGTCACCCTTCTTATTTTGGTTTATTACTGCTTCTCGTACAATCATATGAAGAGAGCCGTATCATTACTCTGGTATAGAGTTCCGATACGGCTCTTTCACGTTTAACTATCATACTTAATCCGCAGGGATTTTCATCTTATATCATTCACGAGACATTGTGTCTCGGTCCTTGTAATGCAGGAGTTTTTCGCATAATCCTCATCACATCATGCGGCGCGTGGTCCCTGCACCGACAATCTTCAAGCGACGATCATTGAAATCAGGTCTGCCGCCATCATCTCTTTTTCCCGGGCGTGCCCCCTTACCTCCGAAAGAGTTCATCCTATATATCAGATGGAACATGACATAAGAGTTTATCGTGTTATACTCCGAGTCGGTACGCTGTGTCGCCGAGATTACGCGTGAGAGGGTCGACTGCTTCTTCAGTATATCATAGAACTGTACTGACAGTGTCAGCGGCTTGCCTTTAAGGAACGACTGGGATATCTGCGCGTTCCATACAAATTCGTTTGTATTCAGCGAGACATCGTTGTATCCGCGGCGTGAGTTCATGTGGGCATCGGTAGAGAATCCTGTGCCCCATGGAGCCGTGACGGTGACGTTAAGGCCGTAATTGAAATTCCATGTGTCAAGATTAGACTGCGACTGTAGCAAGTTGCGCGTATGGGCGAAGCTCAGCTGTCCGTTCGGTTCGACTTCAAGCCATGAACTTCTGTAGCTTACGGACAGACGTTCGCCGACGGTTGTGGAGCGTGTCGTGTTCTTCAGCGTCACATTATCCTGCATGAGGTAGGATACATGGTTCTGATAGTTGAGAGTGGTAAACGTATTGATATTCCATACACCGGCGGAGTCTATACTGCGGTTGTACATGAGTGCACCGCTGAGATCCCAGTTGCCGTTGATGTTCTCCGGCTTTGTCTCCCTGCCACCGGTCTGTTCGTTGTAGCGTACGCAGCTCGCAATGCTGTTCTGCGTGACAGAGAAGTTTATATGTGTCATCCACGACTGGCTGTAGCTTGGGGCATAACCGTTGTAGAACAGGCGGAAGCTGTGCTTGAACGACGGCTTCAAGTCCGGGTTGCCGGTGGAGATATTGAGAGGGTCAGAGTCGTCACGGATATCAAGAAGGTCCGTCATGGACGGCTGTGTCGTCACAGCACGGTATGTAGCACGCAGCTGGCTGACCTTGGATATCTTATAACGGAGGTCAAGTGACGGGGCAATATTCATCACATTGCGTTTCACGATGGTATCAAGTCCGTGGTACTTGTACTTCAGGTCAGTATGCTGCGGCTGGAGCATAAGTCCGACAGTGTAGTTCCATTTCTTGCCTATCTTCCTCAGCTGCAGCGAGCCTTCATGGGTATAGGTGTCATATTCCGACTTCTTTGAGAGGTCCGTATCAAGATAATCCTCAATATCAGGGTAGCCGTTGAGCCGGCCGAGATAGGTCTCCCAGTCTCTGTATACAGGCATCACAAGATTGTAACCGCCTATGTCAGAATAGTCGTAAGTGCTGCGGTCGCTCTTTGACTTAGAGTATTTGAAGGAGTATGCCGCAAGCAGGAACATCTGCTTGCCGAGAGGCTCGGAGTATGTTCCTTTCAGCGTATAGCCGTAATTCTTCGTAGGAGTGGTATTATACCTGTTGGTCTGATAGTTTATATTGCCAAGAGCCTGGAATATGGTGACATCCTGCAGGCTTGTGCTCTTGGAATCTCCGTCGCTGAAGCTGAAGTCTGCACGTAATGTTATGTTACGTCCTTTGTTGCCAAACTTGCGGTTGTACTGGAACATGCCTTTTGCTGTCGTACTCTTGCTATAGGAGAGAGAACTTGCAGCCTTGGAGTTGACAAGCTGTTCCAGACGTATCAGTTCTGCCAGTCCTGCATCAGAAAGAGGATCACTGACACTTGCATAAGGGTCTTCATTGAATGTCGCGTCTATGGAGGTTGAAGCATTATCCGAGGTAGAGATGGAGATATTCGGACGGAACATGATGTTTGTCATTGTATCGGGTGTCCATTCAAGGCGCATCTGCGCATTCCATGAATTGCCACGTGAAAACGACTGAGAGCGGGAGTTCCCGAAAGAGCGTGCCGTACTTAGGAAACTTTCCGTAGACTTGCTTGTCCACACATCATTGTCATTGTGATTCCACCGCACGGAACCGTCGACAGTAAGAATCTTCGCATTCTGGTAATTGACATTGAGTCCCAACATTTTAGATGCACGAAGCCCATTATTGCCGCCACCCTGGCGCATGCCTCCGCCTCCGCCAGGGAAGCCCTTGTTGCCTGTATTGTTGGCACTGCCGAAACCCATTATCTTCAGGTTGTCTTTCATGACCCCAATCATGGCGCGCTCTGCATAACGGCTGTCTGTACCTATGGCAAGGTCGACATTTGTCATCAGTCCTTTGTTCATTCCGCGCTTGATACCGAAATCGAGTACAGTTTCCTCCTCTCCGTCGTCAATGCCTGTGACACGGGCAAGGTCTGACTTACGGTCGTAGCTCTTTACCTTATCTATGATGGATGTCGGGAGATTCTTCAGGGCTGTCTCCGTGTCGCCGGTCATGAACTCCTTGCCGTCGACAAGTATCTTCTTCACTTCCTTGCCATTCATTGTTATCGTACCGTCCTCACTTACCTGCGCACCAGGAAGACGCTTTACAAGTTCCTCTATGACAGAGCCTTCTGGAGTATGGTATGCCGCGGCGTTGTATACGAAGGTATCTTCCTTGACTGTCATCTTCGCAGCCTGGCCGCTGACAATCGCTTCTTTCAGCATCACAGCATCTACAGACAACAGGATTTGCCCGAGAGAGACATTAGCCCCATTAACACGAACAGGCTTGACAAGGGTCTTGTAGCCTACACTTGTGACTTTCAGCAGATAGCTGCCATTGTCAGGAGCTGTCATTGAGAATCTGCCGTCAATATCGGAGATGACGCCCTTGACAAAAGAGCTGTCTCTCTTCAGGAGAGATACCGTGGCCTGTGCGATACCGTCCTTGGTATCTTTATCAACGAATGTACCGCTGATAACCTTCTGCGCCATCATGCTTGTCGTGACGCAAAGGGCGATGAATGTCAAAAAAAGTATTTTCTTCATATACAAAAAAAGTGTTTACACCCTTATTAGATGCAAACACTTTAATGAAAGTTTAAATGATTATAGCTTTTTTTATTTTACAATTTTCTTGCCGTTGACGATGACAATACCCTTCTCGGCAGATGTGACACGCTGTCCTGACAAGTTGTAGTAAACGGCATCTGCCGGAGTCTCTGCAACACCTGATGTGATGGCGTCTATCGCTGTCGGAGCTGAACCGACAAGATAGAATGGGCTGCCGAAACCGCCACGGCCATTGGAAGCACGTACGGAAACTGTGGTGAAGCCTGTCTTGTAAGACGGCACATCGCTTGCCGGAACGATGATAGCCGTACCGTCTGCATTCACGAGATATGTCTCGGAGAGCTCTGCCTTGATGTCCTCCTCAGCAGAAATTGTATTCTGTGAAGCTGTCTGTTCAGGATTCCATGAGCCGAAGATATTGGCTATGGTATAGTCTGTCACTACCCCACCCGGGCAATTTGGTGCACCGAGGATTGTCTCATACTGCCTGTTACCTGTTGAATGGGTGAAGTTTATAATCTTCGACTCAGGACAAATCAATTCACCGGCAGCATTCTTTGTGCCATACTCATAGAATCCGAAAGCAGCAACATTCATGCCACCTGTAGAGAAGCGTGCGGCATCAAGCCTCTCCGGCTGTAGAATTGTAGTATTGATATAGGCGAGCTTCGACTCTCCGCCCCAAGAGCGACCGAGATTGAATGTCGCAGACTTGCAGTCTACCGTACAGTCAAGGAACACATATCCCCAGTTCTTGCGTGCAGAGGTAGAGGCCTTACAGTTAGGAGCGGATATTGTGCATGAGCCGTTAGGCACATCTGTGGCATTACGGTTCTCGTTCACGAGCTTCACACGGTTATATACGACATTTCCATCACCACAGAGGTAATCGACAGTGCCGTGAATCTCTGAATCCTCGAAATAGAAATTGCCGTTGTTATTGCTGTAGTATGTGTCCTGGTAAGACAACATTCTCACGTTCTTGCATATAGTATTCGTACCCTTATCCTGCAAGCAGATAGCACGGCCACCGCCGCTTGTGCCTTTATTGCCATAGTAATCAAGAGCGTTCTGCAGTGTAAGGTCCTGCATATACAGTCCGTTTGACTTGTTGAGGAGTGTTGCTGTCAGAGCGATACCTTCCTTCGTGGTCTTCGGCTCGTTGACGATGACTGTGCCGAGCATAGACTCGCCTATGATAGAGACATTATCGGCTGTAAGTTCTGTCAGCACCCTCTCTCCAAGATAGTAAGTACCGTCCGGAAGGAAAATCCTTGCATTGCCGCCGTCGCTGTTCACCTTCTCCAAAGCTGCAAGATATGCGTCAGCATCACCTTTTGCCACCTGTATATAACCGTTGTCTGTCTTCATCCTGTCCATACGGTTTGTAACGGAGATGGCGTGCAGATAGCAGTCCTCGCTGAATGTCAGCACACTGTATGAGCTGCCGTCATTGACAGCAAGTGCCGTCACACGGTTATCCGCATCAGTTGCCTTTGAGAAGCTAAGCGAGCTACCCTTCTCCGTCTGTACAGAGATGGTTGCAGAAGGATTTGTAGCCGAGCAGAGATACAGTGCTATCTGTGCATTGCCGTCATGCTGCAGCTTGACCTGTGAGTTCGCACCGAACTTCCATCCGTGCTGTGCATCATGGAAAGCCGCCTCACCGCTTACGACAGAGATACCTTCATGGTCTTCCATGTAGAAATAAGGATTCAGCTTGCCGTTGATATTGTCGTTCAGACGATACTCATGGCGTGAGTCTGTAGCAAGTTCTTCCGGTGTCTCTATAGCATAGAACGTGATGTCTTTCGTGATAATCTCATCGACAGTGATCTTACGGTAAGCCTCGAACTTCTGGTTCTCACCCGTCCTGTGTATCTCCTCCGCATGATAACCGCGGAACACACCATTGCCCGGCAGCTGGATATTTGAAGGGAACGCCGCTATAGGAGCGTCTTTCTCCACAGCCTGAGTAGCAAGCACTGTTCCATCCAGGAGAGAGTATGTCACGGTATAGTCCGGCTTCTGTACGACAGCCAGCTTGTATGTCACCTCGTCAACATTGTTTGTCACGACAATCTCAGCGTCACATTTCACAGCATCTCCGTTATATGTTATGCTCTTAACAGTGCCGACTGAAGCCTTGACCTCTTCAAAAGGATTTGCCTCACCAAGCATGTTTACTGTCTTTGAAATGTCCAGTGTGCCTGCCATAGTGCCATCATTCTGCTCTGTAAAGACAGTCGTAACATCATACCCTGCACCATTGAAACGGAACGAGGCCAGCTGAGGGACCTTATCAGAAGCGACATTGCCACAGATTTTTACAGCAGTGAGATATACAGCCTTGCCTGTGCTGATATTACTCCAACGCAGTTTCACATTCTTTCTGTTGACATCAACAACCTTTGTCGTTGTCTTTGCTATGTTTTCTGTCACTAATGCAACCCAGTCAGCATCACCATCGCCCATGACTTCGAGCTTAAGGCCGTTGCCGCCTCCACGGGCTACAGTCTCCTCAAACTCAAGAGTAGTGACACTCGGTATTACAGAAGTCTCGATTGTTCCGTTCTTGTTTGCCGTCGGCAGACCTATATATCCTTTACGTGAGTTCACTGTCGTCTCCGGGGCGACTACCATGTCGCCCGCAGTCGTGAACGTAACCTTGTCGGCTGCGAAACGTGTCGTGATTTCAACGGATGTCGCTATAGTAGCAGCAGTCCACTCTGTAAAATCCGTATAGTAGAGCATTCGCTCCACAGTCTGCGCCTTGAGCCCCAAAGCGGACACAAGCAGCAAAGCCACGGATAAAGCCTTGTGTAAATAGTTTTCCATATTAAAAAATGTATATAGTAATGTTAGTAATATATCACGGTATGAATCCGTATAACGTGACAAAGGTACAAAAAATGGAGCAAACCTACAAAGATTTGCTCCATTTTATTATATATAAATTTATTATTTCTCAACATCCGTCTGTCTCAGACTTGCATCATGATGTCTATTACTGTCTGGCATCACGATATCAGCCATTAACAAGGAGGATATGGATTACTTCAGCATCTGTCCTGCTGCAGAGAACTTCTTGCCGTCCTTTACAATGACAACCTTACCGTTCTCAATGAATTTGCTCACTGTATTGACACCAGCGGCATTGTCTGTCTCGACATTGCTGATGCCTGTTCCTGCTGTAGCAACGACAGCCTCGCCAAGTCCACCCATCTCGTTAGCGGCGCGTACAGACCATTCTGCAGAAGCGTCGTCAACGGTGTAAACAGGTTCTACTGTAAAGTCGACAACCTTGCCGTCCTTGCATACTGCCCAGCAGAAGACATAGTTGGAATTGTCCCAAGTAATGTCATTACCTGCTATCTTGACATTCTCTGGAGCACCAGCCTGCTCTGTCAATGCAGTAGGATCCCAGTCGTCATCCTGTCCCATGACATTGGCGAGAGAATACTCGGCAACCTCTTCCGCTGTCATCACAGGATTATTGGCATGACCGTCACCGAAAGTCTTCTTACGCTGAGAGAGGTCAACCACTGTGCCGGAAGAGAGATGAGAGTTGTACTCTGCGAACTGTGCAGGCCATCCAGTACCCATCTCGCTCCATCCTATTGGAGAAGGAGCTACCTCCATCTCCGTATTGATGAATCGTGCTATCGGTGTGCCGGAGCCCCATGGACGTCCGAGAGTATAATTGCCGTTTACACCATCGGCATCGCCGATGATCTTGCAAGACTCGAAGATATATCCGTACTTCTTCGCAACGGAAGGTACAGCAAGGTATCCACCTGCTACCTGGCGGAGAGTGACCTGATTGTAATAGACATCACCCTTGCCACAGAGGAAGTCTGTGCGTCCGCGGAGCACACCGCCCTCGAAGTAGTACCTGCCCTTATCACTATTGGAAACATAAGTATCCTGATAGCCCCAGAGGCAAGCGTCCTTCATGATGGTCTTGTTGCCCTTGTCCTGGAATGCGATGTCACGGCCGACAGCGTCACCGAGTGAAGTCTTCACTGTCACGCCCTGGATATAGAGACCTGTAGAGGAGTTTATGAACACATCTGAGTTGCCGATTCCTTCAGCAATATTCGCTTTACCAAACTGTCCTTCATAAGTCTCTGTAGGAGCAGAGTTGGTGATAACTGTGTTCTCGTAGCTTTCACCGATGATAGAGATATTGTTGCCTGTGATATAGGTACGTGGCTCCTTGTAAGTGCGTGACTCCTTTGTACCGTTTGCCAATGTCACTTCAACAGTCACATCGCCCTCGTATGTAGGAATCTTGACGTTGCCTTGCTTTACGAAGATGCGGTAGCGTACAGACTTGTCGGCACGCTCGTTGCCGGCCTTGACAGCTGCGGCAAGTTCCTCACCTGTAGTAACGACTGCGTCATAGAGACCCTTCTCTACCTCTGGCTTTGTCCTTGTAGTGAAGTTTATCACGATATCGTCAGCGACCTTGTTGTTGCCAGTAAGGTCAACGACTGAGTTGCCGTTCAGCGTGAATGTGTAGTCTGTAGAGTAAGAGAGGCCCTTGTACTCGCAGATGACAGTCTTGCCGGAAACGACAGGCTTAAGGACTGTCGTACCGAGAGTAGCCTTGGCATCAGCGGTGAGCTGAACCTTCTTGTCAAATGTGAGGACAATCTTGCCGTTGGCACTTGCCGTGTTGCTTCCCTCTGCAGGAACAGTGGCAGTAACGACAGGCGCCTTGCCGTCATCGAAAATCTTCTCTACACCGGTGATATAGATTGCACCGATGCAGGCACCGTCGTTCTTTGACTCTGTACCGTCTATGGCAGAAGTCTTGTCTGCTATCCAGCGGAAGTAAACCTCAGCCTTATTGTCGGCTTCGGCAGGAACGTCAACAGAAAGGTCTGTCCAGTTCTTAGGTCCAGGCATATTGATAGAACCGAGCTGTTTCCAGTTTTCGCCATCGAGAGAGTACTCGAGATTGTAGACTGTATATGCATTAAAGTTGTATACCATAGCAGACTTCACATTTATATTTGTGAAATTGCTTGCGTCAACCTTTGTCTGCCAGTAGTAAGTGCCTATGGCCACGTCATTCTTCCAGTTGACACCGCCAGGACGGCCCTCGTAACCTCCGGCAGTCTCCGACTTGTCGAGCCAACCGACATTGTTTCCGGCCTCATCGCGCATTACGAGAGAAGCCGCCTCGTTGCCCTCTGTAGAGAAGTCCGCTATACGTCCGTTATTGCCTGGCTGGTAGAAGTCCCATATTGCTATGAAGTCAGATGCTGTATATGATGCTGTAAGAGCAATGTCTTCAGTCATCTTGCATGAAATCTCGGCTGTTGTCTGGCCATCGCTCCAAGATGCGAACTTTACGACTTCATTGGAAGCGGCTGTAACTGTAACAGTTGTACCTTCCTCGTACATCTTCTTGCCGTCTACGACTGTAGGAGCAGGAGAGTAGCTTATCATGTAGTCCTTACCCTGACCGTCGACAGTGATGTCAAGAGCGTAGGTGTTCACCTTCTTGAAGTTAGCGGTAAACTCTGCATTAGCAGTCACAGTATACTTGAACTTAGCCTCCTCAGAGACGATGTTGCCTTCCTTGTCTGTCCAGTTCACGAAGTTGTATCCGAAGTTCTCGGTTGCAGTAAGCGTAACCTCGTCATTTGCCATATATGTATCTGCCTTCGGGTAAACGGTTGCCGTTCCGCCCTCTGCCGGCGATGCTATAGCAGACAGAGTGTACTCCTCGCCCTCAACAAGGACATTGCCTTGTATTTCCAACGAAAGGAGATAGCCGTTCTGTGCGACAGCAAACGAGCCGAACTTTATCTGGCAGTTCTTACGGTTAACATCATAAGTCAAAGACTCGCCACTTGCCTTGGATATGGCAACATCATGCAATGCCACCCAGTCTGCATCGCCATCGCCCTTGACGTAAAGGGTCATGCCGCGCTTACCGCCTGTCGCAGCCTGCACGAAAGTTATTTTCGTGATGTCAGCTACCGGTGATGTAACCACGTATGGAGCTGTTGCATCATCAGCCTTGGCCGTCTGGATATAACCAGTGGTAACACAGTCACTGGTAAACTTGCTGTTCGTTCCGTTAGGATCTACAGCTACATTATAGAGAGTGAAAG
>JAIDEM010000191.1 GCA_029054825.1 Prevotella sp.
GTCCACATGTAATGGATGACCTGTCTTTTTATAAATAACGTACACGAAGGACTTTTATTGTATTGTCATTGATTTTATTGTCATTGCTGATGCGGTGACCTACAAGCCATATTATTTTTCCGCCGGCATCTGTCAGGCAAAGCTGTCTTTGCTTTTGCAGGAGATTGACTTTCCTGTCTGTCAGGAAATCGCTCACGAGTTTTGAACCTTTCATTCCGAATGGGGTGAATCTGTCTCCGTTTCTTGTCTCGCGAAGAGTCAGTGGAAATTTAACGGATGCTGCATCCATCTGTGCAACAAACACATTCTTGTCAATGGTGAAACTGTCGTTATATTCTACGTGCTCTACACAAAGACGCTTGTCGGTCTGAAGAATATATGTCCCGGTCATAGGAATCTTTATCTCACGGAATGCCGTCTTCCTGTCGGAAATGAGAAGCTTACCTCTGTCAATGACTATTGTTGTCGCGTCATGCGACCACATTGTACCGGTCTGTGAGCCAAGATGGTTGCATATTTCTGAAATCATTTGCGACGGAATACCCTTTTTGCTGAGAACTGCATAAAGGATATGGCTTGGTGACGGACTACTGAGCAATGTCGCAATATCAATCTCCGTGGCTTCATCAGCATTTCTTGTACATCTTGAAATCCAATGATTTGTACTTTCTTCCAGGAGTGGAAGAGCGTCAACGATATGCTGTGCAGTAAGTGTGATGGACTCTATGACGGACGGATTGATTCCCTTCAGAAGCGGGATGATATTCAGACGAATATTGTTTCTTGTCACATCGTCTACAAGATTGGTGCTGTCGGTAACGAAATTCTGTCCGAGTGCAGACAGATACCTTTCAATATCTTTCCTGCCGACACATAGCAACGGGCGTATAACAGAATCGTTTTTAGGTCTTATGCCCGTCAATCCCATTAGGCCTGTGCCACGTGTGAGATTCATGAGTACAGTCTCTGCCAAGTCATCCTTGTGATGTGCAACACAGATACTGTCAGCATTGATGTCTTCTTTAAGCTGACGGAAATATGAGTATCTCAAGTCTCTGGCTGCCATTTCAATGCTTATGCCGTGAAGTGTTGCAAAGGTCTGAGTGTCAAAATGTACAGTATGCAGTCTTGCATCAAGACTTTCGCATAGATTGCGGCAGAACGATTCGTCACGGTCGCTCTCCTCTCCACGGAGATGGAAGTTGCAATGCACAGCCTCTACCTTGTATCCAAGTTCCGTCAACACGAACAACAGGGCGACACTGTCCGCTCCTCCGGACAGGGCGACAAGATGCAGTCCGTCTTTGGAAAGCAGCTTGTTTCTGTTTATAAAAGTGTCAACAATCTTGAGCATGGGAATACGGACTTTTCCGTTACAGGCTTATTCTACATAGAGCACAAGTCCTTTCAGATACTCGCCCTCTGGATGGTAGATGTTTATCGGGTGGTCGGCAGGTTGATGAAGCTGGTGCAGTATGCGCACGTTTCTGCCGGCTTGTGCCGCGGCAGTGAACACGGCATTGCGGAAATTGTCCTTTGTGACAACCTGTGAGCAAGAGAATGTGAACAGTATACCGCCTTTCTTGATATGTTCAAAAGCCTTGACATTAAGTCTCGTGTATCCTTTCAGTGCATTCCTTAATGCTGCACGGTGCTTTGCGAATGCTGGAGGGTCGAGTATGATAAGGTCGTATTTGTCTCCGTTTTTCTCAAGAAACTTGAATGCGTCTTCACAGAAAGCCTGATGTCTGGAGTCACCTGGGAAGTTCAACTCGACATTGTCGTTTGTGAGTTCGATGGCTTTTCCCGAGCTGTCGACGGAGTGTACGAGCTTTGCACCGCCACGCATGGCATAGAAAGAGAAACCTCCTGTGTAGCAGAACATGTTCAGCACGCTTTTCCCCTTTGAATATCTCTCCAGCAGAGAGCGGTTCTCGCGCTGGTCTACGAAAAAACCTGTTTTCTGTCCGTGAAGCCAGTCGACGCGGAATCTCAGTCCGTTTTCTATAGCAGAGTTCTCGTCCGAGCCGCCATGGAGAAATCCTGATTTCATCTCGTCGCCAGAAGACAACTCAGCCTTGAATGGCAAAGTCGTCTCACTTTTGTAATAGACGTTTTCAATCCTTTCACCCATGACCTCTACCAAGGCCTTGGCAATCTCTTTCCTACAGACGTGTATGCCTACGGAATGTGCCTGAACGACAGCCGTCTTCCCATAGCAGTCTATCACAAGCCCGGGGAGACAGTCTCCCTCGCCATGAACAAGACGGTATGTGTTGTTGTCCGGATTGTCGGCAATGCCTATACTTTGGCGCATCTTCAGTGCCGATGTGAGGCGTTCTTTCCAATATCCGGAATCTATCTCTATATCCTCAAAAGCCAGCACTCTCACTGCAATGCTGCCTATTTGGAAATGCCCTGTAGCAATGAAATCGCCACTTGACGTGACGACGCGGACGGTTTCCCCTTCCTCAATGCCTTTGTCCATCGTCTGGATAGCACCGGAGAAAACCCATGGATGAAAGCGTTTTAGAGACTCTTCCTTGCCTCTTTTCAGTTGAATTGTCTTATACATTTTGATGTGTGATTTCTTCTTGTTTTTCTTCTTTTGCCGTCTCCTGCACTTCATTTGCCCCTGCTTCGTGAGGCTCTTCCTCAGGTACGATTTCAAGCTCATAGTCACCGGTCTCTTTCAGGCGCATGAGTTCTTCGTAAATCATGATGCAAGCCCATGCATCTGTTGCGGCATAGAATTTCTGCTTGTCCTGAAGGATATCGGCCTCCCAATTAGAGAGCTGTTCACGTTTTGAAATGCGCTTCTGGAACAGGTTGGCGAAAATCTTTGCAAGGCTGAGATCCATGATGCCTATGGCCTTCACCTCGTCTTGGAGATCTATGAATGTTCCCGGCGTGAAGTCTATGCGCTTTTCCAGACTGCGTATGTCATCATGCCATGAAAGTCCTATTTTCCTTACCTTGGTGTCTTCAAGGAAGCGTTTCACCGCAGGGGATTTCTTCAGTATGTTGAGGCGGAACAGGAAACAGATGTCATGTGTGGCCACCTGTAGCAAAGCCACCTTGTGCTGTCGTCCTTTGACAAATGACGGGCGTGTCTCTGTGTCCAACCCGAGAATGTCTTGCGACAATAGGAAATCAACGGCTTTCTCCGCCTCCGATTCATTCAGTACCACCACTATTTTCCCTTTGGATATGGCGCGTGGTAGAGTGG
>JAIDEM010000192.1 GCA_029054825.1 Prevotella sp.
TACTCGGCGTTTCACGCCGTTTTGCGGACGCACCACGGTACGTCCCTACACTTGTGGTGAGGTGCTGTGTGCGGTTATTTACGGTTATTATTAATATTGCGTACAATATAGGGAGGCGTCACACTCAAAGTCCCTACATTCGTGGCAATATTCCGAATCACGACATTCGGATGTAAAAAAACAATACACCCACCACCAAACCACCAAACCACAGAATTGTTTGGAATATTGCATTTTTTTTTGTACTTTTGCAGAGACATATAAAATAAACAAGGTGTCTCTCCGTTATCTTTACATGGGAGTACACCCATAACGTCTATGGAAAATATTGTGTGCACGGTCTTCGCCGCAGGAGAATTACTGCCGATGCCATACACCGGGAAACAGAAGAAACAGAATATTCAACTCATATAATGAAACGATTCCTTGTAACCGCTTTTATCAGCATTATCGCCTTGGCGGGAGCCTTGGCTCAGTCGATGTCCGACTCGCAGATCATCGACTACGTAACGAAAGAACAGAAGAAAGGTACATCACAGGCGCAGATTGTCACCAAACTGATGCAGAAGGGTGTCAGCGTGACGAAACTCCAGCAGCTGCGCAAGAAATACTCGAAGATGAAGAACAGCAGTCTCGGCGCCTCCACTGAGAAAGGCGGGGCAGACGACAGCCGCAGCCGTACGGCGAACGGCACTTCCGTACGCGGCAGTTCCGCCAAGGCTTCTGAAAGCACACTCGGCAACGAGGAGATGTATCCGGAACTCAGCCGCCGCATGGACAGTGGAGACGATGACATCTTCAGCGATGGCGTGGATGCCCTCAACGGCTTCATGCCTGACTCTACGGCGATGCTCGAGAAGAAGATAGAGCAGAGGCTGAAAAGCAGGCGCAAGGTCTTCGGACGCGACATCTTCAACAACAAGGAGCTGTCTTTCGAACCGAACATGAACATCGCCACTCCGCAGACATACGTCCTCGGCCCCGGCGATGCCGTGATAGTAGATATCTATGGAGCCTCGCAGAAGTCGGAGACCTACACCGTAAGTCCCGACGGCGAGATAGTCATCGACGGCTTCGGCCCTGTACAGCTCAGCGGACTCACCGTGGCGCAGGCAAACAGGAAGCTGCGCTCAACACTCGGCTCGAGATACGCCTCCTCGAAGGTGAAGCTCACCGTGGGACAGACGAAGACCATCATGGTCAATGTCATGGGAGAGGTGAAGATACCGGGCACATACACTCTCTCGGCCTTCGCCAGCGTCTTCCACGCCCTCTACATGGCAGGAGGCACCAACGAGCTCGGCACGCTGCGCTCCATCAAGGTCTACCGCAACGGACGCCTCGTCTCCAATGTCGACATCTACGACTATATCCTCAACGGCAAGCTCACAGGCAATGTACGCCTGCATGACAACGACGTCATCGTCGTAGGTCCTTACGAGTGTCTCGTAAACATCACAGGCAAGGTGAAACGCCCGATGTGGTACGAGATGAAAGCCTCGGAATCAATGAAGTCGCTCCTGAAATATGCCGGCGGATTCACCGGCGATGCATATACCAAGAGCGTCCGCGACATAAGGAAAAACGGTAAGGAATACTCCGTGTATAATGTCACGGAATTTGACTTTGCCTCCTTCCGTCTTGCCGACGAAGACTCCGTCAGCGTCGACTCCATACTGCCGAGATACTCCAACATGGTGGAACTCAAGGGCGCTGCCTTCCGCCCCGGCAAATACCAGCTCGGAGGAGAGATAACAAGTGTCCGCAGCCTCATAACCATCGCCGACGGACTCCGTGAGGATGCTTTCACGCAGCACGCTGTCATGCACCGCATGAAGAAGGACCGCACGCTCGAGGTCATCCCTGTCGACATACAGGGCATACTCGACGGCACAGTGGCAGACATCCCGCTCGCCAACGAGGACGTGCTCTTCATACCTTCGCGCAAGGAGCTCACCGCAGAGCGCAACCTCAAGATATACGGCGAGGTCTACTATCCCGGCACATACCAGTATGCTGACGGCATGACAGTCGAAGACTTCATACTCCAGGCAGGAGGACTCAAGAACTCTGCCTCCACGACCGTCAAGGTCAACCGCCGCATGGCAGACACTTCCGCCTCCGGCAACGTCCGCACAGAGTCCTACGAAATGCAGCTTGTCGACGGCTTCGTCCTCGACGGCAAGGAAGGATTCAAGCTCAAGCCCTTCGACGAGGTCTACGTGACACGCAACGCCGCATACGTCGAGCAGATGAATGTCAGCATCGAGGGTGAAGTCATCTCCGCAGGCCACTACGGCATGACAAAGGCCAACACACGCGTCAGCGACATCCTCAAGCTCTGCGGCGGCACGACATCACAGGCAGCCCCTAACGGCACATACATCATGCGC
Organism: Prevotella sp.; assembly: GCA_029054825.1. Taxonomy (GTDB): domain Bacteria; phylum Bacteroidota; class Bacteroidia; order Bacteroidales; family Bacteroidaceae; genus Prevotella. The sequence goes on from JAIDEM010000192.1 coordinate 2,394, forward strand.
AAGATGAACGACGAGGAGAAGCGCAAGCGCCAGAAACAGCTTGACGAGCAGCGTGCATACCGCGCCTACAACTCTGCAGGGCAGCAGCAGCTCTCCGATGGCGGCAGCAAGTACCTCTTCGCCGACTCCCTCCTCATCGAGCAGTTCCTCCGCCAGGACGAGTACAAGGTGGCAGTAGACCTCCAGGCATCCATAAACAAGCCGGGCTCCCCGGACGACATCATCCTCCGCGACGGCGACCGCATCATCGTCCAGGAAGCCAACAACACCGTGAGAATCAGCGGTGCCGTGCCTTACGAGAATACCGTGCCTTACGTCAAAGGCAAGAACATCAAGTACTACATGGCACAAGGCGGCGCACGCGGCGCGAAGAACCGCCGCTGGGCGTATGTCATCTATCAGAACGGCACGGCAAGGATGATCCGCGACGGTGCCAGGATAGAACCGGGCTGCGAAATCGTATTGCCGGAGCGCAACACCCAGAGCAATGCCATGCAGAACGCCTCCATGTGGGTAAGCATAGGCTCAACCCTCGCCACACTGGGTGCCGTGGTAGTCTCTGTACTGAAATGACGTGAAATGACGAAATGTAAATATGCGGCATGAATCCCTTGCCGCATATCGGCCTGAATCGCTCGTAGGAGCGATTCAGGAGACTGAAGGAAAACCATCGGAAAACAGGCCGGACCGGAAAAACGGCAGGCCTAAGACACAATAATCCCGACAGCCATCATGATATATGATACGGCTGTCGGGATTATCTCATCTGCCAGTGTGTGGCTCCTGATGCAGGACGGCAGGCCTGTCATGGCCTTAGCTCGAATATCTTGTACAGGTATTTCATGGAGATGAGACCGATGTTCGTGTAGAGGCCGTTGCATCGGCATGCCGTGACATTCTCGCGGCTGATGAGCCAGCGGTTGCGGGAGTTCTTGGTGCTTATACCTCCTGTGCGCATGGTAACGAAGTCCTTCTTTATGTATTTTGTCTTTATGCGGTGTCTGTAAATCAGACGTACAATGAGGTCATAGTCTGATGCAATCCTGTAGTCGAGCGAGAACAGGCCGTATCTGCTGTAGACATCGCGCTTCACATAAAACGACGGATGTGCCGGCATGAATCCGAATCTCAGCATCCATGGGCGGAACACTGCACTGGAATAGTAGCGCACACATTTGCCGGGATTCCTGTCGTTTATGAAGTGTATGTCGCCGTATACGGCATCTATGCCGGCATCTGCCTCAAACGCCTGCGCTATGGTCGACAGCGCGTCGGGAGAGGTGTAGAAGTCATCGGAATTGAGAATGCCTACGATGTCTCCCGTACAGAGCCCTATGCCTTTGTTCATGGCATCGTAGATACCCTTGTCGGGCTCGCTCACGATATGCATCCTTCCGTTGAAGCGTGCCTCATAGCTCCGCGCTATCTCCACAGTCCTGTCGGCAGAGGCTCCGTCTATGATCCAGTATTCTATGTCTCGGTATGTCTGCGCGAGCACCGACTCTATGGTGTCGGCGATGGTCTTCTCGCTGTTGTATGACGCTGTTATTATGGATATCTTCATGAGGCTCAGTCTTTATGGAAATTGTCTATGGCGCATTGATACAGCGAGAGATACTCCTCCGTCATCCTGTCCCAGGAGAAGCGTGCCGCATTGGCAAGACCGCTCTCTATGATTCTCTTCCTTGACTGCGGGTCTCTCAGGAGCGGTATCTTTTCTTGTAGGGTTTCCGATGTCACACTGTCAAGCAGGAGATTCCTGTCTCCGATAATCTCCGGCAGTGAAGAAGTGTTCACCGCCAGTACGGGACAGCCTGCCATCTGTGCCTCAAGGACAGGGAGACCGAAACCTTCATAGAGCGAAGGATATATGAAGCAGAAGGCCTCGTTGTAAAGCCTGTTCAGCTCTTCATCGGAGACACGGCCGCAGTATGTGTACCTGAGCCTGTGTCTCTCCATGAGTTCCTTCTCGCCTTCGGTCAGAGCCGGGCCCACAATCTTCAGTTCGAAGCCGCATCCGGCTATCGGCTCTATCACGGCGGAGAAGTTCTTGTATCCGCTCCTGTTGCCTACGAAAAGGAAATAGTCTTTATATTCCGCATCATCCAGCCTGTGGAATCGTCTGTCCACTCCGTTGTATATCACCTTCACTTTTGCAGGATCGACATCAGGGAGAAGTCTCAGCAGGTCTCTTCTTGTATTATCCGAGATGCAGACCACGATATCGGACTTCCTTATGGCGTCATATTGCTGCTTGCAGTGCAGGAACCTGCTTATGGGGTTCTTGACATAAAATGAATACACGAAATCATGGACCGTAGTGACGTTTATCGCATTCGGGTGGCTGAGAGTCCTGTAATAGCTTGAATGGAAGATGAAAGGCTCGCTGATGCGCAGCTCCTTGCCTGAAGGGTTCATGAATCGCTGCAACGGCGGCAGGGAGAGCCTCTTCCTTATGACATTTCCTGCTGGCAAGTCGATTCCTGCCCGCGAGATATTCTCGTGCTCGTAGTCCATGAACAGGATGTCGGCATCCTTCTTCAGACATCTCTGTATGAGGT
>JAIDEM010000193.1 GCA_029054825.1 Prevotella sp.
GAGATGAAGAGGGAATCAAAGACTCTCCTCACAAAACTTGCCGAGTCGTCGGTAATAAGGGCGGCACAGGCACGGATAATCGACGATTATGTCCGCACGAACAGCAGTACGCCACTGATATTCTGCGGAGACATCAACGACCATCCGCTGTCTTATGTGCACAACACCATAGCACGCCATCTCAACGACTGTTACCGCGAAGCAGGCCACTGGGCAGGATACTCCATGCACTACCACTCCATGTACGTACGCATAGATAATATTATGTGCAGCGACCACTGGGATGTCTACGACTGCGTCGTGGACAAGTCCGTCACTCTTTCAGACCATTACCCTATCTACAGCCACATAAAGTTCAAGGAGATTGAGAGATAGATGGTTGTAGTTTTTTTTGTTGCATGTTTTTGGTTATGCAGCTATAGTGTCATCATATCTATTCGGCCATAACGGCTATTATATACATGTTACAGCCATAGCCCCAGAAACCTACAACCAGAAAACACCAACCACTAACCACCAAATACCGATTTTACTGCGTTTGTGAAAAAAAACAAGCAACTTTTTCTTTTATTTGGATAAAATTAATTAACTTTGCACGCGTATTGTGTATAGCCCTTATTGGCTTCATACCGCAACAAGGACATGCGCAAACCTTACAGAAACGAAACAATAACAAAAACAAATAATAAAAAATGCAAAACAAAGGAATTGTAATTGTAACAGCAGTCCTCCTGACACTGGCAAGTATCTTCTACCTTTCCTTCTCGGTAGCTACAAGTTACTATGACAGTAAGGCAAGCGAGATAAAAGACCCGATTGCCCAGCAGGACTACAAGGACTCTGTGAAGTACCTTGGCGTCTACACCTACCAGAAGTGTCTCGAGACACAGATCGGTCTCGGCCTTGACCTCAAGGGCGGCATGAACGTGATTCTCGAGATAAGCGTCCCTGACGTCATCGACGTGCTCGCCGACCACAAGTCTGACGCCGCTTACCGTAAAGCCCTCGCGGAAGCCAAGAAAGAAGAGGAGACAAGCCAGTCTGACTTCATCTCCCTGTTCATCAACGCATACCACAAGGCAGCCCCTGGCCACCGCCTCGCAGAGGTGTTCGCCACACAGCAGCTGAAAGGTAAAGTCTCCACACAGTCTACAGACGCAGAGGTAGAGAACGCTCTCCGTGCCGAAGTGCAGTCGGCTATAGACAACTCGTTCAATGTCGTACGCAACCGTATCGACAAGTTCGGCGTCGTTCAGCCCAACATCCAGAAGCTGGAAGGACAGGACGGACGCATCATGGTCGAGATGCCTGGCGTCCGCGAACCTGAGCGTGTCCGCAAACTCCTCCAGGGCTCTGCGAACCTTGAGTTCTGGGAGACATACAACGCAGCAGAGATTATCCCTTATCTCCAGCAGCTCGACCAGCGTATCGCCAACGGCGAGAGCATAGCTGACACGACAGCCGCACAGCCTGCCGTTGCAGAGGCAAAGGCAGAGGCTGACTCTGCAAAGGCTCCTGAAGCACAGCCTAAGTTCCAGTTGAAGACGAAGGAGGCACAGGCCGATGCCGGAGTAGCTGAGAAGAGCGCGAAGAGCACCGACAAGATGATTGCCGAGGCTAAGAAGAAGAACCCTCTTTTCGCCGTGTTCCAGCCTACAGGAGGCCAGAGCCTCTCTGTTGTAGGTTATGCCAACGTACGCGACACAGCATACATCGGACAGCTTCTCGCTTCTCCTGAGGCAAAGCAGATTATCCCTTCCGATGTAAGACTCCTCTGGTCTGCAAAGCCGGCTGACGGCATACAGGCAAAGAACATCTTCGAACTCCACGCTCTGAAGGTCACTACATCCAACGGACGCGCTCCGCTTGAAGGCGACGTTGTCGTTGATGCAAAGGACGAGTTCGACCAGTATGGACGTCCATGTGTATCAATGCAGATGAACTCTGAGGGTGCACGCCTCTGGTCACAGCTCACGAAAGCAAACGTAGGCAAGGCCATCGCCATCGTCCTTGACGGCGTAGTATACTCTGCACCTCGCGTAAACGGCGAGATTGACGGCGGAAACTCGCAGATTTCCGGCAACTTCACCATCGAGGATACGAAAGACCTCGCCAACACCCTCAAGTCCGGACGTATGCCTGCCCCGGCACGCATCGTGCAGGAAGAGGTCGTAGGTCCTACACTCGGTGCACAGTCAATACAGCAGGGGCTGATATCGTTCATCATAGCATTCGTGCTCCTCTGTGCGTATATGATAATGATGTACGGCTTCATCCCTGGCACAATGGCCGACGGAGCCCTCATCATCAACCTCTTCTTCACAGGAGGCATCCTCGCATCTTTCCAGTCTGCCCTCACCATGCCTGGCATTGCAGGTATCGTGCTGACACTCGGTACTGCGGTTGACGCCAACGTGCTCATCTACGAGCGTATCAAGGAAGAGATGAAACGAGGTCTCGGCATCAAGGAAGCGCTCAAGGCAGGCTACAGCAACGCCTTCTCCGCTATCTTCGACTCTAACCTCACGTCAATCATCACAGGCGTAATCCTCCTCACAATCGGTACAGGTCCTATCAAGGGATTTGCCACAACCTGGATTATAGGTATCGTCTGCTCATTCTTCACAGCAGTATTCCTCACACGTCTCATCTACGAGAACCGTCTCTCTAAGAACAAGTGGCTCGGACTTACATTCACGACAGGCATCAGCAAGAACCTGCTCCAGAACACGAATATCCACTTCATCTCCATCTGCAAGAAGACATTCGTAGTCTACGGCATATTCATCGTCGTGTTCATCGCTTCATTCTTCGTGCGCGGACTGTCACGCTCAATCGACTTTACCGGTGGCCGCAACTATGTCATTGCCTTCGAGAAGGCAGTAGAGCCTGAGAGCGTACGTCCTCTCCTCGCAGAGACATTCGACGGAGCAAACACATCTGCCCTCGCCATCGGTACAGACGGAAAGACCCTCCGTATATCTACAAACTACAAGATCGAGTCCAACAACCCGGCAGTAGACGACGAGTGTGAGACAAAGCTATACAACACACTGAAGAAAGCGGGCTTCGTGAACCAGGAGAGTGTCGAGGCATTCAAGAACCCTGACATACGCGAAGGCGGTTCCATCATATCATCCACAAAGGTAGGACCATCCGTTGCGAAGGACATAACATACGGAGCAATCATCTCCGTGATTGTCGCACTCATCGCGATATTCATCTATATCCTCGCACGTTTCCGCAACATGGCGTTCTCTATCGGCTCCATCGTAGCCCTTGCCATAGACACTATCGTGGTCATCGGCTGCTACTCAATCTTCTACGGCATACTGCCGTTCTCGCTTGAGATAGACCAGACATTCATAGGCGCCATACTTACCGTCATAGGCTACTCCATCAACGACAAGGTGGTTGTCTTCGACCGTATCCGCGAGAACATGGGACTCCATCCGAAGGCTGACTTGCAGAAGACATTCAACTCTTCCATCAACCAGACCCTCGCCCGTACCGTAAATACATCGCTCTCGACACTCATCGTGTTGCTCTGTATCTTCATCCTCGGTGGTGACAGCATCCGCAGCTTCTCGTTCGCGATGATTCTCGGCGTAATCTTCGGCACACTGTCATCAATCTTCGTTGCCGCACCAGTGGCTTACATCACTCTCGGCAAGAAAGTGCGCGACCTGCGTACAGGCGAGGAGTAAAACAATGATGCTCAAGGCATTTATGCACAGTCCGTAACGGACTGGCATATTGCCGGCAAGACATAACAAAAGGCTGCTCCTTTCAACATGAAAGTGGCAGCCTTTTTCTTTAACCCAATATCACATGTGTAGCTATAATGACCGGTTTGGGCTGAATGAGACACATCTCCAAGACACAGAAATGTTTAACAACAACACAATTCCCCAATGAAAAAGAACCTTGAGACAGTTTGCATCCATGGAGGATGGAAGGCAACGAAGGGCGAACCACAGCAGCTCCCCATCTACCAGTCCACAACATTCAAGTACGAGACCAGCGAGCAGATGGCACGCCTCTTCGACCTCAAAGACGAAGGATACTTCTACACCCGTCTCGCCAACCCGACAAACGATGCCGTTGCAAAGAAAATCTGCACCCTTGAAGGCGGTGTCGGAGCTATGCTGACATCCTCAGGCCAGGCAGCGAACTTCTATGCCGTGTTCAATATCTGTCAGGCAGGAGACCATTTCATCACCTCCAACAACATCTACGGAGGTACATACAACCTCTTCGGAGTGACCATGAAGAAACTCGGCATCGAGTGCACCTTCATAGACACCGACTGGAGTGACGAGCAGATCGAGGCATGCTTCAAGGAAAACACCAAGTGCTTCTTCGGAGAGACCATCTCCAACCCTGGCGGAAACGTCTTCGATATAGAGCGCTTCGCCGCTTTGGCACACAAGCACGGCGTGCCGCTCATCGTCGATAACACCTTCGCGACGCCTATCAACTGCCGCCCGTTCGAGTGGGGATGCGACATCGTCACTCACTCCACGACAAAATACATGGACGGCCATGCCACACAGGTGGGAGGATGTATCGTTGACTCCGGCAACTTCGACTGGGAGAAAAATGCCGAAAAATTCCCGGGACTGACCACTCCTGACGAGTCATACCACGGACTTACCTACACAAAGGCTTTCGGCAAGATGGCATACACCACAAAACTCGTGGCTCAACTCATGAGAGACCTCGGTTCCATCCCCGCCCCGCAAAACTCCTTCCTGCTCAACCTCGGCCTCGAGACCCTCGCGCTCCGCATGCGCCAGCACTGTGCCAACGCGCAGAAAGTGGCTGAGTGGCTTGAGAAGAACCCTAAGGTAGGCTGGGTGAACTACTGCGGACTGCCGTCCAACAAGTATTACTCCCTCGCACAGAAGTACATGCCTGACGGCTCCTGCGGCGTCATCGCCTTCGGCCTTAACGGCAGTCGTGACGAGGCGACGAGATTCATGGACAACCTCGAGTTCATCTCCATCGTTACACATGTTGCCGATGCACGCACCTGTGTGCTCCACCCGGCATCGCACACCCACCGCCAGCTCTCCGACGAACAGCTCCGCGAAGCAGGCATCGCGCCCGACCTCGTGCGTCTCTCCGTAGGCATCGAGAATGCCGAGGACATCATCGCCGATCTACAGCAGGCGATGGACAAGATGTGACAATACTTATACATCACCGTTACGGATAATACAGATAAATATTAAGTTTTACAAGAATATATATAGATAGGGTGTGTTACCGCACTCTATTTATATTTATTAGTGTCAGGTAAAAGTTTCCATTTTCAACTTTGCAGACAGCTTGCAATCAATGTATAGAGCCACTAAAGGTACATGAAAATGGCTTATATGACCGTTATATTGCATTTCAAACGGATTTCACGTGCTATCCTTTATGTTTAGTTCTATTGTGAAATAGGAGGATGTTTTTGCCATACGGCCGTTCTCATAGGAAAGAAATGGACTTGTACTCTATTAGAAGCAACAGGTATAAGACTTTATTTAAGATATTTCGCAGACAGTAATAGTCTGCAATAAAAATATGCCGTGGATTTCATGAACCCACGGCATACAGATAATGTGTTTTTCCTTAGAATGTATAGTGTTTTTTGATTATTGCGCTACATTCTTCTTTCCTCCATTAGAATTTGCCAACAGTGTAGGGACGTACCGTGTTGCGTCCGAAAACGGTGTGAAACGCCGAGAATGCCCCCAGTTACCGTATGGCAAAAGACATACCCCTGGTATGCGTTTCACGCATGGAGGACGCACCACGGTACGTCCCTACACTCGTGGAGAGATATGCCTACTGTCATGTATCAGCTGGATACCATTCTCCTCTGCCAAGATGTTGCGTAAACTGTAGGGACGTACCGTGTTGCGTCCGAAAACGGTGTGAAACGCCGAGAATGCCCCAGTTACCGTATGGCAAAAGACATATCCCTGGTATGCGTTTCCAGCATGGAGGACACACCACGGTACGTCCTTACACTCGTGGAGAGACGGTGTGACACCCATGTTTCTGCCAAAACCATCGAACACATCTTACGCAATATTATGATGTACGACATTCCTGCGTCCGGAGATGTCGTACATCGTTTCTGTGTCAAGATATGTCGTTGACATCATACTTACTTCGCCATATTGTTGTGCAGTTCCGATATTGTCTCTGCAGGATGCATGATGGAAATGATGACGAGTATTATGGCTATGAGTATTATGGCATTTATTGCTATAGAGGGTTTATGCCTGTTCCTTATGAACCGTAAAGCGTTATCGCCGCATTTACTGCACATCCTGCCATTACTGCTGTAAGCAGGATTCCGATAATACTCCAGATGATGTTTTGCATGGCAAATCCAGTTTGTATTGCTTATTCTCCGATATACTTCTTTCCGCCCTTTATGTAGAGTTGTCCCTTGTAAGGGGAAGCAATCCTGCGTCCGGAGATGTCGTACATAGCGTCACTGTCGCTGATTATAGTCTCGATGTCGCTGATTCCTGTGCCGACAGGGCGTGCAACGATGAGCTTTGTCACAGTAGCTGTTGTGCCTCCTGAGCGCACAAGCCAGAGCTCGTCATAATCGTTTGCGAGAGTGTAGGTCTGCTCTGTGGCGGTTTTGCCCTCTGCAATATTGGCGAACGGCAGGAATGTATGAATCTCTTCCTCCACATTATCTGCTTGGATACCGGCAGTGGCTTTTGCGAGCACTACGGTGGTTAGCACCTTCGTGTCGTACTTTGCGTCAGTTGTCTTTACATTGATAGTGCCTGCAACGGTTACTACATCGCCAGCCTTGAAGCCTCCTGCGACTTTCATGATGATGCCGTTATCGTATCCGGCAGAGCTGGAGTAGAAGCCATTCTTTATGGCTATCTCTGTGGCTGACATTGTTGTCGTGCCGCTTGCCGTGATGCCATTTGTGCTTACAGGAAAGTTGATCTGTGCAGCCTCTGGCGTTGGATCCGGTGTCGGGTCTGGATCTGGCGTAGGGTCAGGTGCTTCAGAAGGAGTTACGGTATTGCCGTTTTCGTCATAGACCTTCTCCGTTACGGTCTCAAGTCCGTTGCTGCCCTGTTTCTGATATGAGCGCTGGTTGTTCACGGCTGTCATGTATTCGTCCTTGTCGGTAGCCGGTATAGCATCGGCGTATGTCTTCCATATCTCTATCTTTCCTGCTCCGGCATATTTCTCGCATACGGCAGGGACATCCATAGCCTTGTCGTGGCTGTTGAGGAAGTATCCGCTCCATGTGTCTGTAGGTGTCCATGTGCCGTTTATACCCGATGTAAACTCTTTGTCGTACTTGGCTGGGGCATTGACGTAGGTCACTCCTGTACCTTTTATTACACGGCTGCAGTTGTCATACACGATGCCATAGCCCTCTGCTGCATTGATTTTCACTACACCTCCTCCATCGGGCAATATCGGGGCTTTGCTGTCCTTGAAGTAGCTGGCATCGGCATATCCCACTGACTTCGTGCGCAAGTCCCATCCGTCTTGACATCCGTTTACGTAGTTGTTTGCGTAATGGACATTGCCGCCACGCTGTAACGGGAGGCGTGAGCCTTCTATGTTGTGGAAATAGTTATGGTGGGCAGTGATTGTGCGTGCGTTATCGAACACGTCGCTGTCTCCTTTTCCCCAAAGGCATGCCTTGTCATGGTCGTGGAAGTAGTTGTAGGAGAGTGTTATCCACTGAATGTTGTTCTTGCAGTCTACAAGTCCGTCGTAGCGGTCTTTGTTTGCGGCATTTCCGTTGAAGAACTCGCAGTGGTCTATCCATACATGCGAGCCGCCGTTGGTCTTCGCACTTATGGCATCGGCCTGCATGCCTATGCAGTCAGGGTCTCCGACCTCCACCTGCTTGCCGTCGCGCCATGCGACAATCTTGTTCTCGCCCGCCTTCAGGATAGGTGCGCCTACCATTGTGAAGCGGCAGTTGCGTATTATGACATTGTGCACGCCCTGCATCACGAATGTTATGCGTGAGAACAGCGGCGCCTTGCCTGTCTGCGGATTGGTGATACCGATGAGGGTCTTGTTGTCGGCTATCATGATACGCTCGCCGTATGTCGTCTCCTGTCCCGAGGCTCCGCTCTGGTCGTCAAGGAGATGTCCGCTGTTTATGTCGTCAACGTAGCATTTCATGCCTGTCGTGATGTCCTTGTCCACGAGTATGATGTATGGCTTGCTCGACTGGAGATAGGCTTGCAGCTCAGAAAAACTGCCTGCATAGACAGTCTTGCCGCCTTGACCGCCGGTTGTGCCTCCGGCGTGATACCATTGTGTCCCAGCTGTCCCCTCGTATGCGGCAAAGCCGTCAATGCCGAAGTTCCTGCCGTCTATTACTTGGGCTATGGCTGTGCAGGCTGTGGCTGCAAGCACAGTGAGTATGGATAATATCCTTTTCATTTGCTTATAGGTTATAGGTTGTGGGTTATAGGTATTATGGGTTGTAGGAGTTTGGTTATTGATATTCCGTTTTTGTGCTTTAGTTATGGCATAAGAGTATAGTGTGTGAAAGGAAAAAGGGTGATGCCTCGTTTGTCTAATATGCAATTCGGGCATGCCGTGGAGGTCTGGCTTCCACAGACATGCCCGAATGTAGTAAGATTTAGATTGTCTTGCTTATTCTCCGATATACTTCTTTCCGCCCTTTATGTAGAGCTGTCCCTTCACTGGGGCAACTATCTTGCGTCCGGAGATGTCGTACATGGCTTCTGCGTCAAGGACGATAGTCTCGATGTCGCTGATGCCTGTGCCTGCAGAGCGTGTGACGATGAGTTTTGTCACAGTAGCCTTTGTGCCGCCTGAGCGCACGAGCCACAGCTCGTCATAGTCGTTCAGGAGAGTGTATGTCTGGTCTGTGGCAGTCTTGCTCTCTGCTGTATTTGCGAACGGCTGGAAGGTATGAATCTCTTCCTCTACAGTCTCGGCATTAATGCCTGCTGTGGCCTTGGCGAGCATCACGGTAGTGAGAACCTTTGTGTCGTATTTGGCGTCAGTTGTCTTCACGTTTATAGTACCTGCAACGGTTACTACATCGCCAGCCTTGAAGCCTCCTGCGACTTTCATGATGATGCCGTTATCATACTTGTTCTCGGCCTCTGTAGCACCTTTTGAGAAGAAACCGTTGGCGAAGGCTATCTCTGTGGCAGACATAGTCGTTGTGCCGCTTGCCGTGATGCCTTCTGTGCTTACAGGGAAGTTTATCTGTATAGCGTCAGGTGTTGGGTCGTCTGGTTCTGGCTCATCTGGATCTGGGTCTTCAGGTCCAGGACCTTCTTCTGCCGGCTTGGCAATCTTGATGCCCTGGATGTTCAGTCCGCCGTTGGATGTGTTGGTAATGCGGATGTACTTGCAAGGAGTTGTCGGAGTGATGGTAAGTTCCTTGATGCCTTTGCTGCCGTCAAATTTAGATAGTTCGGTGAATGTCTTGCCGTCATCGCTTGTCTGTACGGCACCTGCATAACTGCCTGTACGTACAAGGTAGAAGGCCATGCTCTGTATGCCGTCGACCAGATAGAATGTCGCTGTACCGGAGGTCTTTGCGAGTTGCAGAGAGCCGACCTTGTCCGAATATACAGTGCCGTCACTTCCTGCGATGTTCTTTGTTGTCTGGAACATAGACGCTGCATCAAGAGTGATAGTGCCGTTGTCGATGAGTTCCTGTGTCTCTGTCGCGTTGTTTGCGATAGTCCAGAAGTAATCCTCTGCCGTACCTATTACATAAGTGCCAGGGATGACAGAACCGCCTCCTCCGCCGTATGAAGGGACGTAGCTATCGTTTACCTCAGGGTCAATGCCCTTGCCGTTGCCGCCGTCTACAGCATAACCATCGGCAGTAGGTGTTGCACCGCCGTTGTTGATGGCTGTACCGTCAGCAAAACCGATAAGTGTAGACTTGTAGTTTACGATGGCACTCTTGAGTTCTGTGATGACACCGTAGTTCTCGTCCTCGATAGAGTTGTTGAAAGTCCACTTGAAGTCGCCCTGTTCGCAGCGTCCTGCCAGTTTCTGTGTTGTGGCACGCGCTGCTTCCGGAGCCTCCACTGCACTTGCAGGGACAGCCTTGCGGGCCTCTGCGTCTGCAGCGTTGTTGTATGAAGTGCCTCCTGTGAAAGCCTTTGCGCTGACATTCTCGTCACGGGTCTGTGCAAGCACTGCGTCCCATTTGCCGTCTGTCTGCGAACCGTCATAATACTGTATCTTTTGCTCACCCTTTATGAAATTGTTGAAAGCCTTATTCACACCGCCTGCCTCGCCGGAGAATGTTCCCTGTCCTTCGGCGTCAGTTCCCTGCTTGGAGATAAGGAGAGGGTACTTGCAGTTGCGGAAATAGTTGTTCTCCACGAATGAAGAACCGCCCATTGTAACGCCTACGCCGTATTTAGAGATACCGTCATAGTAGTTGTTGTAGACATGGTAGAACGCTGTACGGATACGTGGGTGGCGTGAGTCAGAGTGGTCAAACCAGTTGTGATGGTATGTCATCCAGCAGTCTGTAGTCTCGCTCTTCATGCCGCCGAGGGAGCATTTTCCGGAGTCGAAGAAGTGGTTGTATGATACTGTGACATGGCTTGACTTGCCTTTGATGTCTACAGTGCCGTCGCCCTTAGCCTGGTCAGAGTCACCGCCTGTGCCGCCATAGAAGAAATCCATGTTGTGGATCCAGATGTTCTTGTTGTCAGTGTCAAGCGACAGGCAGTCGTCCATGCAGAGCAGAACGGCGAAGTTGCGGAATTCCACAGACGAGATGCTGCGGCAGAGAATGCCGAAACCGTGGATTGAAGCGTCATTGCCGATGCCCTCGATGGTGATATTGGCACTGTAAGAACTGCTCTTGCCCTTTACCTGAAGGCCTTCTGCGCTTGAGCCCAAGGCATCCATGTCAGCCTTCTTTATCGTTCCTACGATGCGGATGGCAAGAGGACGTGTCTCAAGACCCTTCTCAAACGCGGCGATTATATTCTGGAGACCTGTGCGTGTCTCTTCAGCCTTGCCTGTGAGGACAGGGAGCGATACGGTCTTCGCGTTGTTTGCGGTAACATAGATTACACGTGCGTTGGACTTCAGGGTACCGTCGTTGTTGTATGCGCCGACACCTTCGGTCCTGTTGTAGTGTGCGAAACCGTTGCGGTCGTGTGCGATGACGTTAAGCGCAGATGTCTCCATAGCCTTGCTCTCGTCGGCTGCGCCTCCGATGACAGGGACAATCTTCATCACATAGCTTCCGGCCTTGAGGCCTACGGCGTCAGCACGGAAATAGCCAGGATACTGGCGCACCAGTTCCTTGTCGAGCTTGGTGTATGTGCCTCCTGACTGTTTGATGAATACTTGGTAATCGGAAGCTCCGTTCACCGGCTCCCATTTTGCATAGGCGGCTTCCAACCAGCCACCCTGTGCAGTGACAGCCGCCATGGCCGATGCCGACACGATGAGTGCCAAGGCCGTGATGGCGATGTGCTGTAAGAATCTTCTCATTTGTTTTAGGATTTTAGTTGTTTTTTGGAAATATAGTGTGTTGTTTGATAACTTTTCCTTTATGGGTAAGGGTAGGGTAGTGTGGACATCTTGTTAACGCACACAAGCCTTCTGTTAACGCACACAGTTGATTTAAGCACAAAGTTACATCAGAGAAAAAATAAATAAAAATTTTCAAAAGAAAATTAACTTTTTTTACACAGAAACGGTGGTTGTAGTGTGCGCAAAACACTATAAAAACAGTGGTTTTTGCGGTTTTGTGACTATATGGTTGGAGGCTATATAGTATAGTCTTTATAGCCTCAATAACCTTTATGGCCTCAATAGCCGTACGATCGGCAACCATATAGCCGCCTAACCGTATAACCGTACAACCGTGAACAGAAATCCACTTTTTCATGTATTTATTTGTGTGTTTGGAGAAAAAGCATTACCTTTGCAGGGCAAAAGCCTTGATACATCGGGGCGAGAATGCTGGCTTTGTAGTTCAATGGATAGAACAGCCCTCTCCTAAAGGGCAGATCTGAGTTCGATTCTCAGCGGAGCTACGACAATGGCGTGGAGACTATTTTAAGTTTCCACGCCATTGCTTTTATGTTCAGCATGCAGGGGCTGTACATTAGGGGAAAACGGTTTTGTAGAAAATGTGTAGATAATTCTTCTACAGAGCCCATTCTGTAGTTTTGTTATAAGGAAGCGTAACAACCTATATTCACTGTTTTCTCGGCGTTTCACACCGCTTTCGGACGCACCACGGTACGTCCCTACAGTTTACGCAATATTCGTGCAGAGGTATTCGGCATTTAGCTGAAACATGGGTGTGTCTATGTCTCTCCACAAGTGTAGGGACGTACCGTGGTGCGTCCGCCATGCGTGAAACGCATATCATATGTATGTCTTTTGCCATATGGTAGCTGCGTGTGCTATTTCATTCTCGGCGTTTCACACCGTTTTCGGACGCACCACGGTACGTCCCTACAGTTTACGCAATATTCGTGCAGAGGTGTTCGGCTGTTTAGTTGAAACATAGGTGTGATGCCGTCCCTACATTTTACGCAATATTTTCCACTGTCAGCGATGTTGCGGTCTGTGCCCGGGGCTGTTTGGTTACATATAAGGTCATGTTGCAAGGGGAAGACATTACAATAATGCCACCGCCCCTTGCTCACAGATGGAGTGACGGGCGGTGGCATTATTGTAATGTGTCAGGAGGCGTCTGATGAATCTGACGTCCTCCATTCACTGTATGTATTATCAGTTCTGGACGTAGTACTGCAATCCTGGGAATACATCCATGTACTGGCCGGCGAGATCACCGTCGGTACGTGTCAGGCGGATGTATGACGGATTCTTCGGATTGTCAGTAGACAGTTCGAATGTACCGCGGAGGATACCGTTTGTGATATATCTGTAACCTACCTGATAGTAGTACTGTCCGTTGCTGTCATATCCCTTGATGGCAAGAGCCACATGAGTATCGTCGATAGGTGTTACGTTCAGGGTATGAGTACCGATGTAGTTGCCGCTGCGGAAGAAGAAGCTCCATCCGAGGTTAGGGGCATTAGGATTGACACCGAGAGCCATGAACATGATGTCCTCTCTCTCAGCGGCACTGCCTGCCTCTGCCTGTGCGAAATAGAGAGCCGCCGTAGGAGTCATCTCTCCCTTAACGAACGACCAGTATACATTCTCGTCAAGAAGCTGCTCCACCAGTGAAGGCAGTACAGGCTCTATAGTGACAGTGTTGTCGCCGTCTACAGACCATGTATCGTCGCCGTTGTATGTGAGCAGGCTTATAGACTTGCCGCCGTACTCGATAGGCTTGCTGAGCTTTATGCCTTCAGGAGTTATGATGTATGTCACCATGACATCCTCCTCAGTGGCTGCATCAGTATAGGTGAGTGTGCGGTAATTGTTTCTCAACAGCAGTGGGTCTGCACCGTCGACGACCGCCTGATACTTGCTGTATGAAAGATTTTCCTCCATAGCAAGCACCTCGGCGATATAGTTGTCCCAGTCGACATCCTCTGCGAGGCGTGTCATGACAATTTTTGCGCCGTGCTTCTTGCCCTGGAGCTCAAAGCGGTCGGCCTCGGCCTTGATGACACGGAACTCGAAGTCTCCGCGCATTCCTATGCCGTTTGTTCCTATCTCGAACGGGTTGGCCGGCTCGGAGAAGAAGTGGAACAACTCGTTGTGCTCATCGAAAGAGAGCAGTACGCCCATGCTCTGTTCCAGCTTGTAGTGAGAGGTCTGGCGTGCACCGGCAGTGCCCATCTCGCTTGCCACGGTGACGGTATTGTCATCGTTGAACTTCACGAACATGTTGTAGCCGCCGTATGTATCCTCACAGAAATACTCCATGAGCCATCCGTTAGGAGCGTCCACCAGCATTTGCTTGTCAGTGGCAAGGGCCTCGGCTATGCGCTCGGCAGAAGATTTGTCGAACACATCGTCCACCTCGCTGGTACAAGACGTATAAGTCAACGCTGCGAGCAGGACAAACAGTATGTTATATATCTTTTTCATTGTGCAATGTTTAGTTTAGAGTTGTTAAATCCATGTTCTGCACCTCTGCTGAACGGCGGAGCACGATGGCACGCAGATTGTCAAGGTCTATGCCCCATGTGTCGTTGAAATATGAACGGACAATCTCAAGCTTGGCGTTGATGATGGCGGCACCGTCGGTTCCTGCCTCTCTCATACGCGCTGCCCATGAAGCATCGCTGCTTGTGACGTAGTTGGCGTACACCTCGGCGAAGTCCTCGTTATACTCGCCGCTGGCATATCCTGTGACGAAGCCTTCCTTCACGGCATCCTCGTCCTCTACGTTGATCCAGTCGGCAGAGTGGTACTTACCGGCAGAGATGGTCTGGAAGTCGGTAGAGTAGTACTTCTTCTGTGTCAGGATGTGGCAGAACTCATGGTGCATCGTGTGGAAATACCAGTAGTTGAGGTCCAGAGGCAATGTGTGATGAGGGCGGAACGGCTCGTTCATGTTGACGAAGATGTTGTTGAGGTCAAGCTCGTTGATACGGAAGAGCGTCACCTGTATGCCGCCCTCGGCTGTACCGAGAACGATGGAGCCCTGTGAGTTGTATTCCGGCGAACCGATGAACTGGAACACGCGGAAAGTATTCTCCTTCACGAAATCCTCGCCTACTGCCTCTACATACGCGTCAAGCCATACGTGCTTGATCATCTTTGCCATCGCCTTCGAGTTGGTGATTGTGGCAGGTACTACATTGTAGTTGTTGTTGGACAACTTGTCGTTGTACAGGTAGTTGAGCTGTATGTTGTACGGCACGGTGAAATTGGCGTTGAGCCATTTGTCGAACTCCGTCTCGGTCTTTTCCGTAGTCCCGAAGATTGACGTTCCGTTCGGGTCGTCATTGTCGCATGAAGCCAGTGACATGCCCAGCACGAGAGCCATCAGCGACAGTTTTATGTATTTCTTCATTTCTGTTTTGTTTCCGTTAGACATTATTGTTAGTTTTCTCTCGGATTAGCCTCCAGTCCTGCGTCGATGACATCGGCAGGGAGCTGTATGGCACCGCGGAGGTCGCCGGCCTTGAACACGATGTTCTCCTCGCCGTCGAAATGGTGAGTGAACTCGATGCCCCAACGCTTGATGTCAAGCCAGCGGAGTCCCTGGTACATTGTCGTAAGGCGACGCATGTAAAGCACAAGGTGAGCCATGTTTGTCTGTGTTCCGGCCTCTATGGCGAATCCCTGTGGATTGAGAGGCTTCTTGATGGTCTCCTCGCCTATGGTGCGTGAAGGCACGTCTGTCATCCTTATGGCATCCATTGACGAGTTGACGTTTGCCTCTGTCAGTGTCAGGAAACGTGGAGATGCGACATCACTGTGACCGCGCAGCCATGTGTTCATGTCGTTCAGGGCCTCAGTGTACATCTTCTTCATGATGTAAGCCTCGGCACGGACGAGGATAGTCTCGTCAGCAGTGAACACCGGGTCTACGACGTGTGCGAAACCTGTATTGTTGACTTTGTCTGTAATCTCGAAGTCCTCGATGAGGCTCGGGATATATACAATCTGTGCATTGCCGTAGAGAAGGCGCGCTTCGCAGAGCGCGTTTCCTGTTGCTGCCGATGTGCCTGTGCTCCAAGGGTTATTTGCCCAGAATGTCTGGCTCTTCACAATATCCTGATTGTGTGCGAGGCGCTTGTAGCTTGAACTTCCCTGTGCGGCACGGCCGGCTATAGAGTTGGCTGACAGCATCATGAGGTTGCAGTTCTCGCCTGTACGGATCCACTTGTTGTGAATCTCGTTCACACCAGGCAGTCCCTCATAACTTTTGGTATTGCGCATGAGGCTTGCAGGGTTGCCGCCGAGAGCCTTTGTCGCATACTCTATGGCTTTGTCCCAGTTGTGGTAGTAGAGGTTGAAGCGTGCGGCGAAGGCGTATGCTGCCTTGGCGTTGAAGTGATACTTCGGTACAGAGAGGTATGTGTCGTTGAGCAGTGGCAGGGCTTCCTCTATGTCTGCGTTGATGTTCTGGTATGTCTCACGCAGTGTCCCGCGCTCGTCGACGGTCTCGCCTGCAACCTTAGGATAAGGGATGCCGAGATACTCGTCAGCCTTCTCCTCGTTCCATGCCATGCAGAATGTGTTTGCATTCACGAACATGGCGTATGCACGGCAGAGCAGAGCCTCTGCCTTGATGGCGTTGGCCTCGGCTGAAGAGCCGTCAAGGGCTTCAAGAGCCATGTTGGCGATGGCGCAGACCTCATAGTTGGAATTCCAGATAGCCTTAGGGTCATCGTTACCCTCTGTCTCTATCGGCTGCCAGCGGTAAGCCTGCAGCTGGTTTGGCTGTGCTACATAGAGTACACCGTTGTCTGTCCTGTTGTCACAGCTCATCTCGAAGATGAAATTCGGCGAGTGGCTTGGATAAGCTGACACGAGCATCTGCTTTGTCTTCTCGAGGGTGTTCAGCTCTGCACGGTCGTCAGGCAGCTTGTCAAGATAGTTATCGCATGATGTCATCGCAAGCATTCCTGCCGCCAATAATAATATGCTGTATTTTTTCATATTTCTTTCTTTGCTTGTTTATTGTTAAAGTCCTACTCTTACTGTACATGTGAACTGACGGGCCATAGGCACGGCAACACCACCAGTGTTGTAGAATTCAGGATCCTGTCCGTTGAGCTTCTTGTCAGAGTATATCAGGAAGAGGTTGGTGCCCTGCAATTTTATGCTGGCGCTGTTGAGACGGAGAGCCTTGAGCCATGACTGCGGGAAGTCGTAAGCCACGGAGATTTCCTTCATACGGATGAAGTCACCCTTTGCCACACGCTCTGTAGAGCGGTTGTAGGCATTGTATGCGTAGCTCAGGTAAGGGTCTGCCTGAATCTGGCGCAGGTCAGGGATAGCCGGGATAGTGGTGAAGTTCTCGTCGCCTGACATTGTCCAGCGGTTCTTGAACTCCTTAGGCATGGCGTCGAGGTCTGAATATGTTGCGTGGAACGCCGGGTCGAGACGTACCTTGTTGCCGAAAGCGTATGTCGCGAAGATATTCAGCTGCCAGTTCTTGTATCTGAAAGTGTTGCCGAGAGAGCCGGTTACTGTAGGGTCTGTCGGTCCTTCATATACGAGATGGTCTATGTCGCGGCTCTGGAAGTAGATGTCGCTTGTGACAATCTCTCCGTTCTCGTTCACTACCTGTGGGATACCGTTCTCGTTGAGTCCGCGGAAGTCGAAGGAGAAGAGCGAGCGGTAAGGATAGCCCTCCTTGGCGAAGCCTGTACCTGTCACCATGTTGATGACCTGTGTGCGGTTCTCGAGCGATGTGATCTTTGTCTTCACGTGTGAGAAGATGAAGTCTGTAGACCAGCTGAAGTCCTTCGTCACGATGTTCTTGCTTGAGATGGCAAGCTCCTCACCGTGTGAGCGCATGGATGCCACGTTGGCATACTCGTTGATGGTGCCCTTTGTACCGTTTGTGGTACGCATGCCGATGAGGTCGTAGTTGTTACGTGTATACCAGTCGAAGGTGACGTTCAGTCGGTTGTTGAGGAAACCGAGGTCTACGCCGATGTTGAACTCGTGCTTCTTCTCGTATGTGAGGTCAGGGTTGGCGAAGTCGTAAATCTCAAGTCCTGACTCCTTGTCTGATGCGAAAGGACGCCATGGGTTGAACGACTGGATGATGGCCTGTGAGTTTGTCACGGCAGGCTTGTCGCCTGTAAGAGAGTAGGAGGCCTTCAGTGTGGCGTGTGTGAATGCCGTGCCGAAAGTCTTCTCCCACCATGGCTCCTCATGGGCGTTCCATGCGCCGGAGATGTTCCATGTAGGCAACCAGCGTGCCGAGCGTGACTTGCCGAGGCGGTTTGAACCCTCGTAGCGTGTCGTGCCGTTGATTACGTAGCGGCCTTTCCATGAGTAAGTCGCTGTGGCGAAGAATGATACCTCACGGTTGTATGAGTTGCTCAGGTTGTAGTATACATCGTTCTGCTCGGAAGCCTGCTTGAAGTAGAGGTAGTCGTAAGAGCCGAGGTAGCCCATGTCGTACTGCATGCCCACGCCGTTGAAGTAGCTGCGGCGACGCTCAGTGTTGTTCAGCTCCATACCGCCGTAGAGATTGACGATGTGGTCTTCGTTGAACACGTCATTATAGTTGGCTGTCGCACGGAAGTCGTAGCTGCTCATCCTGTACTTTGTCTCGCGGTAGAAGCCGCCGCTCGGCAATACTGACACAGGCTTCGAGTTAGGCTGGTCAGGGTCATTGTAGAGCCATGGGTTATTGTCGCGGATAGTAGCATCGTCCATGGCACGGAACGACATGGCCATGTTGGAGTTCTCGCGGATCTCGTTGGTCTGTGTAGTGGTAGAGAACTTGTATGCACCGAGTACAGAGAGCTCAACCTTCGTGATAGGCTTGTACTTGAGCTCTGCCTGGAACTTGAGGTCTACTACATCGTAGTCCATGAAGTTGTTTGCAAGCTCGTTGTGGATATTGAACGGCGCGTAGTTACGTGTATAGAACGTGTTAGGGTCAAGCGCGCGGCTTGAGTTTATCGCGTATGAGTAAGGGTTGATGTCGAAGTCGCGGCTCACCTCGCCCGTCACGGCATTGACGCTCTGGCTTGTAGTGCCTGGAGCGCGCTGGTTACGGTAAGAGGTGTTGGCTATCATGTTGAGAGACACCTTCTTGTTGATGTTGTACAGCGCGTTGATGGAAGCTGTATAGCGACGCACCTTGGACTGCTCTGTCCATCCCGGGTCGTCCATGAGCGAGAAGGATGTATAGTACTGAGCCTTCTCCGTACCGGAAGACATGCTGATGGAGTGGTTCTGCTGTATGGAGTTGGAGAACAGCTCGTCAAACCAGTTGGTGTTGCGCATCTCCGCCTGCTGGAGATAAGCGTTCATGGCTTCCTCCGTATTGGCAAGTCCAAACTGACCTGTCGTAGGGTCATAGGTATTCATGAGCTGGTACATCTTGCCGTAGACACCGCTTGACGATGCGCGGTAAGTGCGGCCGAAGCCTAACAGGCCGTTTGCCTCAAGCTCCTTGTAGACGCCCATCTGCTCCTGGGAGTTCATGATGTTGAAGTTGCTGTAGCTTGGCTTCAGGCGCATTGTGAACTCGCCGGTGTAGTTTATGCGTGTCTGTCCAGCCTTACCCTTCTTCGTGGTGACGACAATCACGCCGGACATGGCGCGCGCACCGTAGATGGATGTAGCGGAACCGTCCTTCAGTATCTGGAAGCTCTCGATATCGTCAGAGTTGAGACCGGCGATGGCTGAGGAGATAAGTGTCTCGGCATCACCTGATGACAAGGCATCGGCATCGACCTCTGTGACATCCTCCATGATGACACCGTCGACAACCCACAGAGGACGTGAAGAGCCGTAAATGGATGTAGCACCACGGACACGGATCTTAGGAGCCGTACCGAATGTGCCGCTGACGTTCTGCACGCTGACACCGGCAGCACGTCCTTCGAGCGAACGGCTTATGTCGGCAACACCGTCGAGACGCGCCTTCTCGGCGTCCACCTTTGTCGTGGCACCTGTGAAGAGGCGCTTGTCCATCTTCTGCATGCCGGTAACGACGACATCACCGAGGACCTTTCCGTCGGTGGTCAGCTCCACACGCATGTTCGGTGAAGCCTTGACACTCTGTGTTCCCATACCGATGTAGGAGATTTCCAGACGTGTGCCGTTGGCGACATTGATGGAAAACTGGCCGTCCATGTCAGTGACAGTGCCGACCTTGCTTCCCGCAACCTTCACGGTCGCGCCGATCACAGGCTCGTTGTCCTCTGCGGACACGACAACGCCCTTGATCGCTGTCTGTGCCAGGGCCGCTCCTACGCAGAGAAGCATGCTGGCAAGAATCAAAGTAAGTTTTCTTTTCATAAATAAAACGTTTGTTAAACAAAATATTGTCTTCGCGGGACGGAGGCCGGAGCCGCCGGATATATAAGCATCCGTGGGCGTGGCCTATATATATAATTATATAAGGTGTATGGCCGGAGGACGCGCTCCTCTGCCGCAAGAGGAGCATTGTCCATAGTGCTATATGGGTTACAAAGTTAACAATATTTTTACAAATAAATGTATTTTTTGTATAGATATTGCGCACGAAATATGCTTTTCCTTTACATAAATCAAGTGACACTGACAGAATTGTAATGTTTTTCTATAAAAACATGCGAAAATGTTACAATTTATTGCCATAATCAAGCAAAAGTTTTGAGATTGGAGTTTTTCCAGAAGCATCAGGTGACATTTGTATAGAGCATTACTGAAGGGTTACCTTTTATCGTGCGAAAGGTGACATTTTGCATGGTGAAAGGTTACCTTTTACCTTACAAAACGTCACCTTTTGTTTTGCCTGCTGTAGTATCTTGCAAACAAAACGGCTGAAGCACAGAACAGTAAAACGGCGGATATGCGTTTCACGCATGGCGGACGTACCACGGTACGTCCCTACACTTGTGGTGAGATGCTACAGGTAGTTGGTTTTACGGTTTTGGGTTGTAGGTCGTAGGTGTTTTTTCTGTGAGAATATTGCATACAGTGTAGGGACGTACCGTGGTGCGTCCGAGAGCGGTGTGAAACGCCGGACACTGCGTGATAGTACAGTATGCTACTGTATCCTGCAAATAAACGGCTGAAGCACAGAACGGTTAAACGGCGGATATGCGTTTCACGCATGGAGGACGCACCACGGTACGTCCCTACACTTGTGGTGAGATGCTACAGGTAGTTGGTTTTACGGTTTTGGGTTGTAGGTCGTAGGTGTTTTTTCTGTGAGAATATTGCATACAGTGTAGGGACGTACCGTGGTACGTCCGAAAACGGTGTGAAACACCGGACAATGCATGACAGTACAACCGTTGTATCCTGCAAATAAACGACTGAAGCACAGAACGGTAAAACGGCAGATATGCGTTTCACGCATGGCGGACGCACCACGGTACGTCCCTACACTTGTGGTGAGATACATGTTGTGGTTACCACATGCCTGCACTATTTTTTATCGCCCCAAGAACGGCGGAAAAATCGGTCCTCGTCCCACCGTGCTACATTGTTCGCTATATATTCCGCAATGTTGTTTCCGTCACGTGCCCCACGGATGATGTGGTCGTGATAGCGGGTCTGCCATGCGAAATCAATGTTGTTGCGCCGTGCGAAACAGGTCACCGCCTGCTTATAGCTTCCGATAACTGTCCCAAGAGCATTCCTGCTTATCGGGACATGCTCTGCCGCATATTCATCAAGATGGATGTGTATGATGGCATGTATGTGGTTAGGCATGACAACATGGGTCATGACATCGGCATATACATGATGTATGGAGATGTGCTGCATCTCCTTATCGGCAAAACTGCCAATCTCCGAGAAAGACATCCGGCCGTCGGCAATATCTCCGAAATAGTTCATCATCCCTTTCGTGCATATTGTCACGAAATATTCACCACCGCAATAATTGTGGAAGCATGCACGGGGAGTCTTGCGTGACAGCACATGTCGGGATACGCCATCGTCATTGTCTGTTGCCATAAGCCCTGTCGTTGTTTCTAAAAAGGTTTTGCCATATTGTGCAAATGTAACATAATCATTTTGGAGTGCAAAGGATATGGCACATCATTTAATCTTTTTTATATAACGGCAAGGCCATTTTTTACGAATTTCCTATCAAGCACCTCTCTGCGGATGTCGGAATGTATTGTGGCGAGATGGTGTAACATTCGTGTTTCTGCTGAAACAGCCATTCACCTCTGCTGGAATATTGCATACAGTGTAGGGACGTACCGTGGTGCGTCCGAAAACGGTGTGAAACGCCGGACAATGCGCGATAGTACAACATGCTGCTGTATCCTGCGAATAAAACGGCTGAAGCACAGAACAGTAAAACGGTGGATATGCGTTTCACGCATGGCGGACGCACCACGGTACGTCCCTACACTTGTAGTGAGATGCTACGGGTGGTTGGTTTTACGGTTTGGGGTTGTAGGTGTTTTATTCTGTGAGAATATTGCGTAAACTGTAGGGACGTACCGTGGTGCGTCCGGAAACGGTGTGAAACGCCGGACAATGCGCGATAGTACAACATGCTGCTGTATCCTGCAAATAAACGACTGAAGCACAGAACTGCTAAACGGCGGATATGCGTTTCACGCATGGAGGACGCACCACGGTACGTCCCTACACTTGTGGTGAGATGCTACGGGTGGTTGGGTTTACGGTTTTGGGTTGTAGGTTGTGCGGTTATACGGTTGGAGTATTGCCACACATGTGGTGAGACATAGATACCCATGTTTCGGCTGAAACGCCATTCACCTCTGCGAATACACTTGTGGTGAGATGGTGTCACGTCTTGACGATGAGACATGCCTTGTATGACATGTGTACTGTCAGCGTCCCATGGCATCTGCCACGGCGTTTGCCACTGTGATGCTGTTGCGCATCATCTCGTCGTCAGGGATACGGGCGAGATATATCTCCGTAGTCTTGATATTGGTGTGTCCGAGAGCCTGCGAGATATGGTGAAGGCTTACTCCAGAGGTGTTAGCCAGTGACGCCCAGGTATGGCGGGCGACGTATGATGTTATGTCGTCGGGCAGTCCCATGGCGACAGACAGGCGGTGCAGCGCGCGATTGTAGCGTGTGATGCAGTTGTGGTATGTCTGCCATCCGCAATCCGAGGAAGGCAGGATGGGAAAGAGCAGCCCGCAGGGAGAGCAGCCGCTGTAGCGTTGTATTATCTCGCGCATCTCCGGGAGCAGCGGCACGGATATCCTTTGCGATGTCTTGCGGCGGCGATAGACTATCGTGTCACCTGCGATATTGTCGTGGGAGAGGCGCGCGAGGTCGGCAAACGGAATGCCGAGGCCGAGGAAAGAGAAGATGAATACATCGTACCACAGGCGCAACGGCGTCCCCAGGCATGGTGCATTGTTGACAAACCGTGCCATCATCTCTGCGCTCAAGGCTCGTTTACGTGTCCGTTCGTTACCTGTAAACACATCTGCAAAAGGGTTCCCAGTGTCAGGATACGTCCTTCTGTACAGGGAACGCAACGAACGTATGTAGCATGACGAGGTGTTGCGCCTGACTCCTTTCCCTGCCAGCCATTCCTGGTATGCCGACATAGTATCTGCCGTCATGGGTGCAGAGTCATCATGCTCGCTACAGAAGATTGAGAATGAGCGTAGTGCTGTATTGTAATTGATGACTGTAGACTTGCTGACGTTGCCTGAAAGAGTGGTGACAGCATCGTTTGCAGACAGTAGGAACTGGCCTACGGAGGGTGTCTCCGTGTGGTCTTTCTGCTTCTTGCCGAAAGAGAAGCTCAGTGAGAAATCGAACATTACCATAATAGAAAGATGTTTGTTGTAAAATAAGGATTGGGATTTCCTGTGCAAAGATAATGCAAACCGAACGCAATGTAGCTTGTTTCGATTGCTGAGGTGCAGCTTTATGTAAAGATAATGCAAACCGAATATAATGAAGCAGGTGTTTTTTAACGGTTGTGCGGTTATACGGTTTATAGAAGAGCCGTACATAACCGCCTAACCGTACATAACCGTATGTGTTCCTCTTGCGGCAGAGGAGCGCGTCCTCCGGCCATACACCTTATATAATTATATATATATAGGCCACGCCCACGGATGCTTATATATCCGGCGGCTCCGGCCTCCGTCCCGAGAAGACAATATTTTGTTTAACAAACGTTTTATTTATGAAAAGAAAACTTACTTTGATTCTTGCCAGCATGCTTCTCTGCGTAGGAGCGGCCCTGGCACAGACAGCGATCAAGGGCGTTGTCGTGTCCGCAGAGGACAACGAGCCTGTGATCGGCGCGACCGTGAAGGTTGCGGGAAGCAAGACTGGCACCGTAACGGACATGGACGGCCAGTTTACACTGAATGTCGACCATGGCAAAAGCCTTGAAGTCTCTTATGTCGGCATGATCACGAAGACCGTCAAGGCTTCACAGAACATGGTCGTATCTCTCGAGTCTGACGCCCAGGCTATTGATGAGGTCATGGTCGTAGCCTACGGCACACAGAAGAAGTCATCATTCACCGGTGCAGCCTCTACTGTCAAGGGCGACAAGATAGAGAAGCTCCAGGTCTCCAATATATCCAAGGCTCTTGAGGGCTCCGTTGCCGGTGTGCAGATTGCAGCATCGTCTGGCACTCCTGGCTCCAGCGCATCGATACACGTCCGCGGTATCGGCTCTATCCTCAACACGAGCGAGCCGCTGATAGTCCTTGACGGAACACCTTATGAAGGTTCTCTCAACTCTATCCCCCCCCAGGACATAGAGTCCCTCACCATCCTCAAGGATGCTGCTGCAAACTCAATGTACGGTGCACGTGGCTCTAACGGTGTCATCATGATTACCACAAAGGGCGGAAAGACAGGCAAGCCTGTCATCAACTTCGATGCACGTCTCGGTTTCAACACACGTGGTGTGCCTACATACGACGTCATCACCGATGCAGGCGAGTACTACGAGATGATGTACGAGGCATACCGCAACAGCCTCGTAGGCCAGATGGGCTGGGCAGGCGCAAGCGAGTATGCCGCCAAGAACCTCATCTCGGGGATGCTGAAGTATAATAAGTTCGCAGGTGTTGCCGACACTGAGCTCATCGACCCTCTCACAGGCAAGCTCAATCCTAACGCCACTACATACAAGTGGGGCGACGACTGGACAAAGGATCCGTTCGAGAACGGCATGCGCCAGGAGTACACCATCGGCGTAAACGGCGGTACAGAGAACACCAAGGCATACGTATCCTTCGGCTACCTCAATGACGAGGGCTATGTCGCAGGCTCAGGCTTCGACCGTTTCAACACACGCCTCAAGCTCGACCAGAACATCGGCAAGTACGTCCGCGTGGGTGCAAACATTGCATACTCAAGGACAGACCAGAAGACATTCGGCAGCGAGAACTCTACATATCAGAACGTCTTTATGTTCTCACAGTCCATCGCTCCGATTTACCCGATCTACCTCTACGACCGTGACGGTCAGCCTATGCTCGACGAGTCAGGCAACATGCGCTACGACTTCGGTACAGAATACGCACGTCCTTACGGCTCAGAGCAGAACCCTGTGGCCACGACACAGAAAAACATCAACCGTGTGTTGCGTGACAACCTCACCGCACGTGGATACTTCGAGGTGAACTTCCTCAAGGACTTCAAGTTCACGACAAACATCGCATACGACCTCTTCAACACACGCCAGACACAGTTCGCTACACCTATCGGCGGCGATGCTGCCAATGTAGGCGGACGCGGTTACCAGGTGAGCGAGCGCTACGCTGCCGTAAACTGGAACCAGCTCCTCGACTGGACACGCGACTTCGGCAAGCACAACGTACATGTGCTCCTCGGTCACGAGACGAAGACAGACGACAGCGACTATCTCCTCGGTCACATGACAAACTTTGTGGCAGAGACACCTGATTTCTCTCAGGCTACACAGTACCAGGACCTTACAAGTAACGCTTCCGAGTATGCTCTCGAAGGCTACTTTGCAAAGGGCGAGTACAACTACGCTGACAAGTATTACTTCACTGCCAGCTTCCGCCGTGACGGCTCTTCACACTTCCATCCAGACAACCGCTGGGGCTCATTCTGGGCTGTCGGCGCGTCATGGAGACTCAAGGAAGAGCCTTGGCTGAAGAATGTTGACTTCATCAACAACCTCAAGCTGAAGATCAGCTACGGTACACAGGGTAATGACAACATCCAGATAGGCTCTACAAGGTACATGACTGCCTATACTGATCTCTACCGTGTAGACCGCGTGGACGGCGCAGCGGCATTCACAAAGGTGTTCCGCGGCAACAAGGACCTTACATGGGAGAAGAGCCAGAACTTCAACGTAGGCTTCGAGGCAAGCCTTTGGAGCAGGCTCAATGTCAACTTCGACTTCTTCGTGAAGAAGACTCTTGACATGCTCTACCAGTCACCTATCCCTACATCCGAGGGTGCCCCTGCATGGATACTCCGCAACGAGATGGACATGAAGAATACAGGTATCGAGCTCGAGATCAGCGGCGACATCATCAAGACGAAGGATATCCGCTGGAACGCAGCCCTCAACCTCACACACTACAAGAACCAGCTGACAAAACTCCCTGCATCAAAGCCTGCAAGCGAATTCCCTGACGGATACCAGGCAGGTGACTACTGGAGAAAGCTCGGCGGCTCACTCTACGACTTCTATCTCTACGAGTATGTCGGAGCCGACCCTGAGACAGGTCTGCCACAGTATAACAAGTATACTACCGACGAGAACGGCGTGGAGACTGTCACCATCGTCAACCAGTCTACAGAGGCTACATACCGTCAGACAGGCAAGTCTGCCATCCCTGACGTTGTAGGCGGTCTCACCACTTCTGTAGAGGGATACGGCTTCGACCTCTCCATCTCTACAGCGTTCCAGCTCGGCGGCTATGTCATCGACGACTATTATGCTGCATTGATGAACTCTGGCGTACGTGGCGGCTACAACCTCCACAAGGATATGTTCAACCGCTGGACACCAGCCAACACCAACACCGACATACCGGTGCTTATGGCAGAGTCACAGGACGGCGGCATAACACGTTACTCTGACTACTTCCTTACAAGTGCGTCATACTTCAGCCTCCGCAACGTGACTCTCGGATATACCATCCCTGCAAAGACAACACGCAAATGGGGCATCAGCCGTCTGCGCTTCTACTTCGCCGGCGACAACATCTGGCTGCAGTCAAAGCGTAAGGGTCTCGACCCACGCCAGTCTTTCAGCGGCTCTACAGGCTACGTATATTCAGCTCTGAGTTCATACTCCTTCGGACTGAACCTCACATTCTAAACATAGGATCATAAAAAGAAAACGATATGAAGATTTCAAAATATATACCGGCGGCTCTGCTCGCCCTCGGACTGGCCTCTTGTAGCGGAGACTTCCTTGATACTGAAAACACGGACTTCCTCGGTTCCGAGGAGGCCGGAGAGGCTGCCGGAAATAACCCGGACGTGTTCCTGAACGGTGCATGGTCATGGTTCTTGGAAGCAGCTGTGGCTAACACTAGCGACCACTCTAATTTCGGATACATGGCAGTGATGCTGAGCACTGATGTCATGACAGAGGATATAGCGTTCTCTGCAAGTCATTTCTTCGTGTATGACTACCAGCTCGACTACCGTAACGACCAGTGGATGAGAACGGGCCACCTCTGGAGTACATTCTACACCACGATACAGAAAGCCAACGAAATCATCGGCCTCTACCCTGACGGTGCACAGACATCTTCCGAGAAGGCTCTTATAGGACAGGCATACGCCATGCGCGGCATGTCATACTACTACCTCATGCAGCTCTACCAGGACTACATGAACGCTGACGGAACCATCAACCGTGAGGCTGCCGGTGTGCCGCTGATGTACACTGCTGCCGATGGAAAGACCGAGGAGGAAATAGCGGCAGCCAAGAGCCGTAACACTGTAGGTGCCGTGCTTGACCAGGCCGGACATGACCTCGAACTGGCAGTGTCTCTCCTTGAGGGTGCTGACTACTCACGTCCTAACAAGAACTATATCGACGCAAGTGTCGCCAACGGTCTCCTTGCACGCTACTATCTCCTGACACAGCAGTTCCAGAACGCTGCCGATGCCGCCAACAAGGCCCGTCAGGGATATGCCATGCGTACAGAGAGCGGCCTGCATGACGGCTTCATGGAGATAAACAACCCTGACGTGATGTGGGGCTTCGACCAGACTACAGAGACACAGACAGCATATGCAAGCTACTTCTCACATATCTCAAACCTTGCTCCTGGATATGCCGGCGCAGGCTACTGCCCTAAGCATATCGACCGCCGTCTCTACGACCAGATTCCTGACGACGACTACCGCAAGAGCCTCTTCAACGGCGCGGCGGGCGATGCCAGCCAGCCTACAAACGCGGCGCGCCTGCCTTATGCGAACATCAAGTTCGGCAACTGCGGCGACTGGCTGATGGACTACATCTACATGCGTGCGGCAGAGATGGTGCTGATAGAGGCTGAGGCTTATGCCCGTCTCAATGATAACGGCAAGGCTGCCGACGTACTGAAGGTGCTCATGGAAAACCGCCAGCCAGGATGGTCAAAGACAAGCGTAACAGCAGCAGAGGTGCAGCTCCAGCGCCGTATAGAGCTTTGGGGCGAGGGCTTCGCATACTTCGACCTGAAGCGTCTCAACAAGGGCATCGACCGCGCTTATGCAGGTACGAACCACATGAACGGCTGTCAGCTTACAGTGCCTGCTCATGATGTAAGATGGACATTCCAGCTCCCTCTGCGTGAGATACAGGAGAACTCACTGATAAGTGAAGCAGACCAGAACCCTTAATGCCTACATTCCGGACGGGCAGGATGAGGACTGGCCTCGTCCTACCCACCCGGAAAGAGCATACAGAACGAAAAACAATCATTTTAGAGTAAAAAGAAACAATGAAAAAGATATTCTTATATTTGATGCCTTGCCTCGCATTCCTTGCTTGCCTCACAAGCTGTGACGACGAGATGGGAGCAAAGGCAGATATCGACAACGCTTTCGCCTCAACGGAGCTGCCTGCTGTCACTATGACTGCGGCTCAGGTGAATTTCACGACAATCAGCATGACGGGTTCTGTCGACAATATAGATAATGTGCTGGAAGTAGGTTTCCAGGTATCTAAGACTGAAGACTTCGCTTCATGCGAGAGCTATCCTGCTGCAACAGTGGCACAGTCGTTTGCTGTCAATGTTTCCGAGCTTGAGGAGATGACTACATATTATGTACGTCCATACGCCGTGACACGCGCGGCAGGAACAGCAGTCGGCGCAGTCGGCACAGTAACGACATCAGTGATTCCTACATATACATTGGACGGCACATATACCGTGACCGAGTATGAGTTTGACTCAGACAACGAGGTATGGCAGAAGGAGAATGGTACATATACTATGGACATACACTTCGTCCAGGGAAGTACCACAAACGTGGAGATTACCGGTCTCTGGAGAGGTGACAAGACCATCGTCGGAACATACGATGCTGCTACCCAGACTGTCAGTGTTCCTTCTTCCCAGGTGATTACTGTCCATTCATCGTATGGAAATGTTTACGCTGTCGGAGTCAATGACGCTATATCGGCTTACACAGCGAACATAGTGTTCAAGTTCACTCCTAAGGGTGGCAAGATGGTATCCAGCAACTTCTCTGCTCGGGTTGACGCAGGAAACTTCGGCTTCTACAAGGTAGAGATGGTTCACGATTGATGTAAAAATCTTTATATAAAGAAACGGAAACAGATGGCAGGTTAGTCCCCATGGCTGTTTTCGTTTCTTTAGATTCTTGATGGAAGTGAGCGTTATCCGTAGGGCTTTCCTCCATCTGTCTTGTGGCAAACGCAGGGTGGAAATGGTTTCCGCACTGTTGGACGTGGCTTAATGGAGAAGTGGGACTGTGGTATAGGAAGCCCAGTAAGATGGCAGGCTGAAAACTCCTTGTCTCCTGCTTGAGGAATATAGGTACTATGCGGATGAGAAGGCGGCTGAAATATTGTCCGTCACTTGCTTCTGCATGCAGGATGTCTCTCCGCCTGAAACATGGACAACACCTGTGGGGCATCAAAATGTCATAACGGCTGTGGCCGTAGTGCATGATACAGGATATAGGTAGAAATATTGTTTAACTAAAAAGAGTATATGAAAAGAAAACTGGCAATGATGCTGATGTGCCTGATGGTAAGCGTGACGGCTGCCTTGGCACAGACAAAGGTTACAGGTATCGTCGTGGAAGATGGTACGGAAGAGCCTATCATTGGTGCCTCTGTAATGATTACCGGTACCAAAAAGGGTGTTGTAACAGACATTAACGGCAATTTCACTATTGATGTCCCGGCCGGCAAGAAACTGACGTTCAGCTATATCGGCATGCAGCCTGTCACGCTTTCGGCAAAGCAGCAGATGAAGGTGCTGATGAAGGCGGACAACACTACGATTGAGGAGGTCGTTGTGACAGGTATGCAGAAGACGGACAAGCGTCTCTTTACTGGTGCCTCGTCCAAGATTGATGCAGACAAGACACACCTCTCCGGCGCGGCGGATGTCAGCCGCTCCCTTGAAGGACGTGTGGCAGGTGTGCAAGTGACTAATGTCAGCGGCACTTTCGGTGCCTCTCCTAAGATACGTGTCCGTGGTGCCACGTCTATCTATGGTAACTCAAAGCCTCTGTGGGTCATCGACGGTGTCATCTATGAGGATAATGTGGATGTCTCTGCAGACGAGCTGTCATCGGGTGATGCCAAGACCCTGATATCCAGTGCTGTGGCAGGTCTGAACTCTGACGATATCGAGTCGTTCACCATCCTCAAGGACGGTTCTGCTACATCTATCTACGGTGCACGCGCCATGGCCGGTGTGATTGTCATCACAACGAAACGTGGTCAGAAAGGCCGTGCCAACGTAAGCTATACGGGCGAGTTCTCCACACGCCTCAAGCCGTCGTACAACGACTACAACATCATGAACTCCCAGGAGATGATGGGCGTATATAAGGAGATGTCAAATAAGGGCTGGCTTCAGCTCGAGAATCTCGTAAACGCCAAGAACACAGGTGTATACGGATATATGTATAAGCAGCTCCGCGCATACGACGAGAGTACAGGCGAGTTCGGTTTGCCTAACACACAGGCAGCCATGAACGCTTACCTCCAGCAGGCGGAGTTCCGCAACACAGACTGGTTTGATAAGCTGTTCTCCAACAGCGTGACCCAGAATCACTCCGTGAGTCTCTCAATGGGAGGCGAGAAGTCACAGACATATCTCTCCATGTCTCTCATGAATGACCCTGGCCAGTATGTCAACCGTTCCAAGGTGCGCCGTTATACCTTCAACGGCAAGACATCCTATGATATCCTCAACAACCTTACCGTAAGGCTCGCGGCACAGGGCAGCCATCGTGAGCAGGAGGCTCCTGGCTCACTCAACCAGACGACGGATGTCGTTACAGGTGAGGTGAAGCGCGACTTCGATATCAACCCATTCTCTTATGCCCTGAACACCAGCCGCTGTCTTGACCCTAACATAGACTATACACGTTTCTATACAGGCTTCAATATCTTCAACGAGCTGGAAAACAACTACAACGACATCAATGTCGACGAACTCATGTTCCGTGCCGAGCTTGAATACAAGCCTGTACGTGGACTTACACTTAACGGACTCATCTCGACACGTATGTCACGCACAAAGCGCCAGCACAACGTGATGGATGACTCCAACCAGGCAAACGCATACCGTGCCGGTGTCGATGCTACGGATGACAACTCCACCATCCGCGACTCCAACCCTCTCCTCTATACAGATCCTGACGACGAGACAGCTCTCCCTGAGAGTGTGCTCCCTGAGGGCGGTATCAAGTATCAGTATGACAGCGAGATGCGCTCATACAACTACCGTGCCACAGCCGACTACCGCAACGTATGGAACGATATCCATACGCTCAACATCATGGCAGGCTCAGAGCTCTCTACCCTCAAGCGTACAGAGACCACCTGGACAGGCTGGGGCTACCAGTTCAACAACGGCGGTATCGTGCATACTCCGTACCTGTGGCTCAAGATGATGAACGAGGAGAACACTGACTACTTCTCCGAGTCATTCACACAGACCAATACACTTGCATATTTCGGTACAGCGACTTACAACTTCGACCAGCGCTATACCATCAACGGAACATTCCGCTATGAGGGTACAAACCGCCTCGGAAAAGCTACAACTTCCCGCTGGCTCCCTACATGGAACGTCTCCGGTTCTTATGACATCATCAACGAGAAGTTCATGAAGAACGCACAGTCATGGCTCTCACAGCTCAAGCTGCGCGCATCATACTCTCTTACAGCCGACGCTGGCCCATCGTTCGTTACAAATGCGTCTGCCGTATACCATACAAAGAATACATGGCGTCCTACGACATCTGCTTCAGAGTCACAGATATATATCGAGGATCTTGCCAATACAGAACTCACATACGAGAAGAAGCACGAGTTTAATATCGGTCTTGATTTCGGCTTCCTCGGAAACCGCATCGCTGTCAATGTCGATGCCTACTGGCGTAACAACTTCGACCTCATCGGCCGCACATACACACAGGGTGCCGGCGGACAGATTGCCAAGTATGCCAACGTGGCCGACATGAAATCCAGCGGTCTTGAGTTCGGTATATCCACAGTGAACATCAACAACAGAAACTTCAAGTGGACATCTGACTTTATCTATTCATACGCCAAGAACGAGATTACCAACCTTGAGACTGCATCACGCGCCATCGACCTTGTCAGCGGCACAGGCTATGCTATCCAGGGATACCCTGTACGCTCTATCTTCAGCTACAAGTTTGCCGGACTTAACGACGAGGGCCTCCCTATGGTATACAATGAGGAAGGCAAGGCGACTGTCGGCGACATCAACTTCCAGGAGACAGAGAATCTTACAGACTACCTCGTCTACGAGGGAGCGTCAGACCCTACATGGTATGGCTCTTTCAACAACTCGTTCTCATACAACTTCACCAACGGCGGCAAGCTCAACCTTGATGTCTTCATAACATACTCGGGCGGCAATGTCGTACGTCTCGATCCGGTCTTCAACTATTCTTATTCAGACCTCTCGGCACTTCCAAAGGAATTCAAGAACCGCTGGATGACAGCAGGCGACGAGTTTATTACCAATGTCCCGGCTATAGCTTCCCTCAATCAGCTTGACCGTTACGGCACAACATCGCTGAAGACAGCGTACAATGCCTACAACTACTCTACAGAGCGTATAGCAAAGGGCAATTTCATACGTCTCAAGGAGATAGCCCTCTCGTATGCCTTCCCGCAGTCATGGCTCAAGAAGACTGTTATCCTCAACAGCGCTTCACTGAAGCTTGCGGCGACAAACCTCTGTCTGCTCTATGCCGACAAGAAACTCAACGGCCAAGACCCGGAGTTCATCAATTCCGGTGGTGTGGCATCGCCTATCACAAAGCAGTTCACACTGACACTGCGCCTCGGATTCTAAAAGACAAGTCGTAAAAGGAAAAACAGAAAAGAAAAATATGAAGAAACTATATATACATAAGGTGTTCGGAACGCTTTTCCTCTCCGCTGCAATGGTAGGTATGACAGCCTGCAACGACAAGCTGGACGAACTTCCTGACAACCGTACAGACATAGACACACCGGAGAAGGTGGCACAGCTGCTCACATCTGGCTACCCTGAGGCTTCGGCTGCGGAAATCTGCGAGCTTTACGGCGACAATCTTGTCGACAACAACGTATGTGTCCCTGGCTCACACAAGGATGCCGCCGCCAAGTTCCAGGAGGAGGCATACAAGTGGGAGGACATCCGCAACTACTCTACAGGTGAGGACGATACTCCTTACCAGGTATGGGAGGCTTATTACAAAGGCATTGCTGTCTGCAACCATGCCATAGTGTCCATGAAGGAGATGAGCGCAGACCCTGCACACGACACACGTCTCTCCGCTTACTGGGGTGAGGCTCATGTGCTCCGCGCATACCTCCATTTCGTGCTCGTCAACGTCTTCTCAGAGTCATATCAGAGCGACGCGGCAAACGAGAAAAACCGTGGCATCCCTTATGTCACAAAGCCGGAGACAATCGTCAATGTAGACTACTCCGACAACGAGTACCTGCACAATATCAAGGAGACATACGCTCTCATAGAGAAGGATATCCTCGAGGGCATCGACCTCATAGAGGATGCAGCATACAAAGTGCCAGCATACCATTTCAACAAACGCGCGGCACACGCTTTCGCAGCACGCTTCTATCTCTATACACGCAACTATACAGAGGCTCTCAACCATGCCGACATAGCCATCCAGGCTTCAAATCTCCGCGACTGGTCAGTATCGGCAATGAGCACCAACACCATCGAGAGCGGTCTCCGCGACTATAACGATGAGAAACTCTCCTGCAACTACCTCATACAGGCCACTTACTCCACAATGGACCGCATGTTCTCTGCATGTCGCTATGCTTTCAACGACGGCAATGCCTCATGGGGCGTGGAGTCTACAAAGGATGTCATCTATGGCAGCGGCCCTTGCTGGTCAAACCGTCTCCCAGCATTCGACGGCAGGCTCTACCGCTGGGCTTCCGGCTCCGAGTACGGCACATGGCTCTTCCGTGTGTATGAGTATTTCGAGTATTCAGACAAGATTGCAGGCATCGGCTTCGTCCACATGCTCTACCAGCCTCTTACAGCCGACGAGACAATGCTTGTCCGCGCAGAGGCGAAGCTCTATCTTGACGACCAGGCAGGCGCCATCAGCGACCTTAACCGGTGGACAACGTCACATCGTGCTCCTAACGAGCTGACACTGACACGTATCCGCAACTTCTACTCAGGCACGGCAGCGAATAAGTATGCCGGCGACATCAATCC
>JAIDEM010000194.1 GCA_029054825.1 Prevotella sp.
CTCCGGTGTCGGAGTGAAGGAGTTCAAGGGGAAGGTGATAGGATTCTCCAACAGCCTGAATACAATCCTTGTGCCACAGGCATTTATGGAGTGGAGCAACGGCGTGCTTGCCGACGGACGTGAGAGCGCTCCCAACCGCCTTCTGCTGGAGGTCGGCAATCCTGCCGACGAGAATGTCACGGCATATCTCGACCAGCATGGATATGAGGTGGAGACCGACAGGCTGGATGCCGAGAAGACGACATACTTCCTCCGCATGGTGGTCACTATCGTAATGCTCATTGGGGCAGTGATAAGCGTGTTGTCGTTCTATATACTCATGCTCTCGGTTTATCTCCTTGTGCAGAAGAATACTGAAAAGCTTGAAAACCTGCTCCTTATAGGTTATTCGCCGGCACGTGTAGCCATGCCATACCAGTTGCTCACCGTAGGGCTCAATGCCGTGGTGCTTGTCGTGTCGCTGGGGCTCCTGTACCTTGTCCGAGGCTATTATATGAGCTTTATATACCAGTTGTACCCTGAGCTTTCTGAGACAAGTCTCATGCCAGCCGCTGTCCTTGGAGTCGCCATTTGGGCATTTGTCTCCTCACTCAACTATATTGTCATAAGAAGGAAGATTACATTGATATGGAAAAGGAAATGATAACATCCGCCCAGAATCCCAAGATAAAACGCCTCCTGCAGCTGCAGCAGAAAAGTTCAGAGCGCAGGAAGCATGGTCTTTTTGTAGTCGAGGGACAGAGGGAACTGATGCATTGTCTCAATGCAGGGTATGAGGTAGAGACATTGTTCTGCTGCCCTGATATTGCTGGTGAAGAGGAAATGGAGTGTTTCTCGGCATTGCTTCCTCGCGGCATAGGCGGTGTTCCGTGCGTGAACATAAGCAAGACGCTGTATGAGAAGGTGGCATATCGTGGCAGTACGGAGGGCATAATGGCAGAGATGAAGGTGCGCCATGCCACTCTTGATGGCCTTTCCCTCCCTGACAATCCGCTGATTATCGTCCTTGAGAGCGTGGAGAAGCCGGGCAATCTCGGTGCCGTGCTCCGCAGTGCCGATGCGGCGAAGGCCGATGCAGTGATAGTCTGCGACCCGCTGACTGACCTCTTTAACCCAAATCTCATACGCTCCTCGATAGGGGCAATATTTACCGTTCCTACGGTGGCGTGCACATCCGAGGAGTGTATCTCTTTCCTGAAAGAGAGGAAGATACAGATACTCACGGCACAGTTGCAGGATTCGCGACTGTACTACGACACGCCGATGACAGGAGCGACAGCCATCGTTATGGGCACGGAGTCTACAGGGCTTACTGACCAGTGGCGTGAGGCGGCTGATGCACACATACGTATCCCGATGCTTGGCAGGCTCGATTCGCTGAATGTCTCTGTCTCTGCTGCAATACTGATGTTTGAGGCTGTGCGGCAGAGGGCATGACGTTTTGGCATTTGCAGTATTCTTAATATGATGATTCTTGCCTTTTCAGGCATTTTTTTATAAACAAATAAAAAAACAAGTGCTTATGAAGATTGAGAAAATTCATGCAAGAGAAATCCTCGACTCAAGAGGCAATCCGACAGTCGAGGTGGAAGTGACCCTCGAAAACGGCGTAATGGGACGTGCTGCCGTGCCGTCTGGTGCATCTACTGGCGAGAATGAGGCCCTCGAGCTTCGCGACGGCGACAAGAACCGCTATCTTGGGAAGGGTGTGCTGAAGGCTGTTGACAATGTCAACAACATCATCGCACCTGCGTTGAAAGGTGACTGTGTCCTGTCTCAGCGTGCCATTGACAGCAAGATGCTTGAGCTTGACGGCACTCCTACAAAGAGCAAGCTGGGAGCAAACGCCATCCTCGGCGTCTCGCTGGCTGTCGCACAGGCAGCTGCCAAGGCATTGAATATTCCTCTCTACCGCTATATCGGCGGCTGCAACGCCTATACCATGCCTGTCCCGATGATGAATATCATCAACGGCGGCGCACACTCCGACGCTCCAATAGCGTTCCAAGAGTTCATGATACGTCCTGTAGGCGCGCCGACAATCAAGGAGGCTGTACGCATGGGTGCCGAGGTATTCCATGCACTGGCAAAGTTGCTGAAAGGGCGCGGACTGTCGACAGCTGTAGGCGATGAGGGCGGTTTTGCTCCTGCCTTCAACGGCATAGAGGACGCTCTCGACAGTATCATCCAGGCCATCAAGGACGCTGGCTATGAGCCAGGCAAGGATGTCAAGATAGCCATGGACTGTGCCGCCTCTGAATTTGCTGTGCAGGAGAACGGCGAGTGGTACTACGATTACCGCCAGCTGAAGAACGGCAAGAAGAAGGACCCTAACGGCAAGAAACTCTCTGCAGCAGAGCAGGTGAAATATCTTGAGTCGCTTATCACGAAGTATCCTATTGACTCTATTGAGGACGGACTTGACGAGAACGACTGGGAGAACTGGGTGAAGCTGACAGCTGCTGTCGGAGACCGTTGCCAGCTTGTCGGCGACGACTTGTTCGTGACGAACGTCAAGTTCTTGCAGAAGGGCATACAGATGGGTGCCGGCAACTCTATCCTTATAAAAGTCAATCAGATTGGTTCGCTGACAGAGACCCTCGATGCTATCGAGATGGCACATCGTCACGGCTATACGACCGTCACTTCCCATCGTTCGGGCGAGACGGAGGACACTACTATAGCGGACATCGCCGTGGCAACGAACTCGGGACAGATAAAGACGGGTTCCATGAGCCGCACGGACCGTATGGCGAAATATAACCAGCTCATCCGCATAGAGGAGGAACTCGGTGCTTCTGCCAAGTACGGATATGTAAAACTGAAATAATGATTATGTGCCTGTCAGCCATGCAGGCGTGTCAGCAAAGCATTCGCCTTGTATCGGTAAGTGCAGCAAGGCATGCATGATGACAGCATAAGTCTTTCTCCCTGCAATACAGCCGGTTACGGGTTGACTGGATTGCAGGGGGATTTTTTATTTAGAGGAGTTGCCGTTTTTATGTATTGAGGGTGACCTTTTACAATGCGGAAGGTGACCTTTCATATTGTAAACCGTCACCCTCTGCATGGCAAAAGGTGACCTTTGTTTTTTTGCATGATAATGTCATGGAACGTAATCTTGTAAAAATATATTCTGTTTTTGGCATGGATTTTGTAGTATGCTATGATAAGAATATAGTGACAAACGTATAAATACATAAACTATGGCAAAAGGAAATATTGGAGTTACGACAGAGAACATCTTCCCTGTCATCAAGAAATTCTTGTACAGTGACCAGGAAATCTTCCTTCGCGAGATGGTTTCCAACGCTGTTGACGCGACGCAGAAGCTGAAGACTCTTGCACAGAAAGGCGAGTTTTCGGGAAGCGTTGATAGCCTGAAGGTGTCCGTATCTCTCGACAAGGAGGCAAAGACACTGACTATCAGTGATAACGGTATCGGCATGACCGAGGAGGAAATAGACCGTTACATCAACCAGATAGCCTTCTCCGGCGTTACGGACTTCCTCGAGAAATTCAAGGATGATGCCAATCAGATAATAGGTCATTTCGGTCTCGGCTTCTACTCTTCGTTCATGGTGTCAGACAAGGTTGACATCGTGACACTGTCATATAAGGAGGGCGCAAAGGCTGTGAAATGGACCTGTGACGGTTCGCCGGAATATGAAATCACTGATGCCGAGAAGGAAGGCCACGGTACAGACATCATCCTCCATATCTCTGAGGACAGTAAGGAATTCCTGGAGCAGCAGAAGATTCAGGAGCTACTCAACAAATACTGCAAGTTCATGTCCGTTCCTGTCGCTTTCGGCAAGAAGCAGGAGTGGAGCTCGGATGAGAAGAAGATGGTCGATACAGCCGAGGACAATATCATCAATGATGTCGAGCCTATGTGGGTGAAGACTCCATCGTCGCTCACCGACGAGGACTACAAGACCTTCTACCGTACACTGTATCCTATGTCTGACGAACCTTTGTTCTGGATTCATCTCAATGTCGACTATCCGTTCAATCTGACAGGTATCCTGTATTTCCCGAAAGTGAAGTCAAATCTTGAACTTACACGCAACAAGATACAGTTGTACTGCAACCAGGTGTTCGTTACAGACCAGGTAGAGGGCATTGTGCCGGAGTTCCTCACGTTGCTCCATGGTGTGATAGACTCGCCTGATATTCCGCTCAATGTGTCTCGCTCTTATCTCCAGAGTGACGCCAATGTCAAGAAAATCAGCACTTATATCACAAAGAAGGTTGCTGACCGCCTGAAGTCTATCTTTAATGATAACCGCAAGGAGTATGAGGAGAAATGGGACTCCCTGAAGCTTTTCATCAACTACGGTATGCTTTCGCAGATGGATTTCTATGACAGGGCAAAGGATTTTGCTCTGCTGAAGGACATCGATGGCAAGTTCTTCACGTATGACGAGTACAAGGAACTCATAAAGGATGCGCAGACAGACAAGGACGGCAATCTCGTATACCTCTACGCTACTGACAAGGAGGCTCAGTATTCTTATATAAAGTCGGCTCAGGACAAGGGATACTCTGTGCTGATGTTTGACGGCGAACTGGATGTTCCTGCGGTTCAGGTGTTTGAGCAGCATTTCGAGAAGGCACGCTTCACACGTGTTGATGCTGACATCGTGGAGCGTCTCATAGTAAAGGACGATAAGAAGAAAAACGAGCTGTCGGCAACGGAGACTGACAACTTGTCAGCCGTATTCCAGAGCCAGCTCCCTAAGATTGACAAGGCTCAGTTCAATATCGAGGTTGAGGGACTTGGCGCAGAGCAGAAGCCTGTTGTCATAACACAGAACGAGTGGATGCGTCGTATGAAGGAGATGTCTCATCTGCAGGCAGGAATGTCGTTCTATGGTGAGATGCCTGACTCGTTCGGTATGGTTCTCAATTCAGACCATCCGCTCATCGCCAAGGTGCTCAGCGACACGGAGACCGCTTGCGCCGACCAGCTGAAGCCTATCGACTGCGAGATAAAGGGACTTGAGGCACGCAAGGCTGTGCTCGAGCAGAGCAAGGCCGGCAAGAAGGATGACGAGATTCCTCAGGATGAGAAGGACGATCTCGTGCAGACTGAAAAGGACATCACCGCACAGAAGGATGCACGCAAGAAGGTGCTCGCCGACTATGCGCAGAAGAATGATGTCGTTCACCAGCTCATAGACCTTGCTCTCCTGCAGAACGGCATGTTGCGTGGCGAGGCGCTTGATAACTTCCTCTCTCGCAGCATCAGCATGATAAAGTGATTTCCGTGTGGCCTTCACAGTGTGGAAGGTGCGCGATGATATGAAGACGGGATACCTGGAGGCGTTTGGTTGCCTTTCGGTATCCCGTCTTTTTGCTAAGTGAGTCATTTTTTTATATAAGTAGGAGAACAAGGTTGCTGTCGTTATAAGTGTCTGTCGTCTGTATTTCGGACATCAAGTATTGATACCTGCCTGAACCGGAATATACAGAAAGAGAGGCTTATGTCTGAGCACAAGCCTCTCCTTTCTGGTATTTGTATATGTCCTTGCCCCTCAGAGGCAAAGACTTTCCTTATTTTATAAACAGCATTTCCCTGTATTTCGGGAGCGTCCACAGCTCATCGGCAATGAGCAGTTCGAGACAGTCTATCTCGCTCCTTATCTCCTCCATGACAGGGACTACCGTGTCGTGGTATGCGACAGCCTTCTCTCTCTCGGAGGAAATCCTGTTTGCGACCTTCCTGTTTGCGACAAGTGTAGTCACTCCAGCCTCTATACGCTCTATGCGTTCTGCTATCTCACGTATGATTTCCTTGTTGCGATGGGTGAGTTTCCCGCACTCGTTGTCCTCGAATATCTTGTACATGTTCTCTACAAGTTCTACGAGTTCAGACTGGTATCTTGTCGCCGTAGGGATGATATGGTTGAGTGAAAGGTCGCCGAGTACACGGGCTTCTATCTGCACTTTCTTGGTATATGTCTCCCATTTCACCTCGTTACGGGCCTCAAGTT
>JAIDEM010000195.1 GCA_029054825.1 Prevotella sp.
GGTATAGACTATGGCATAGTGAACAGCATGGACGGCTATGACGAGATATCCCTCACAGGCGACTTCAAGGTAACCACAAACAATTACGAACGCATATTCAAGCCTACTGATCTTGGCATGGAAACAATCACACCAGAAGAACTCAAAGTCGGCGCCAATGAACTGGAGGCAAAGGAAATATTCGATAAAGTGCTGACGAATACCGCAACAAAAGCCCAGAAAGATGTCGTCATGGCCAATGCCGCCTTTGCCATCCAGGTGATGGAGAAAGGCCTGAAGAGTATAGAAGACTGCGTGGAAGTCGCCCGTGAGTCTATAGACAGCGGCAGGGCATTTGCCGCATTCAGAAGATTTGCAGAGATAAACTCATAAAAAAGTGCCATGAAAGATATATTGAACGAGATAACAGCCCACAAACGCACTGAAGTGGAGTGCTTCAAGAAGATACTGACAGAGAAGGACATCCACCGCCAGGTAGAGGACATGATGCTTAGAGAAACGGTATCGACAGTATCCATGAGCAAGGCAATAATGGAAGGAAGCGGCATCATAGCCGAGTTCAAGCGACGGTCGCCGTCAAAGGGATGGATAAAGGAAGACGGCCGTCCTGACATCGTTCCGCTTGACTATCAGCAACACGGTGCATCGGCAATAAGCATTCTCACCGACAGCAGGTTCTTCGGTGGACAGGACATGGATATCACGACAGCCAGACATAGCGGAGTCGTCATACCTATATTATATAAGAACTTCGTCATAGATGAGTATCAGCTGTTTCAGGCAAGGCTTTGCGGTGCAAGCGCCGTACTGCTTATTGCCGCCTGTCTCTCCAAGGAGCACTACCGCAGTCTGCTTGCTACAGCACACGCCCTGCACATGGAGGTGTTGCTGGAGATGCATGCAGAGGCAGAACTGGAGTATGCTGAGGACATGCCCGA
Organism: Prevotella sp.; assembly: GCA_029054825.1. Lineage (GTDB taxonomy): Bacteria > Bacteroidota > Bacteroidia > Bacteroidales > Bacteroidaceae > Prevotella. The sequence goes on from JAIDEM010000195.1 coordinate 939, forward strand.
TATGTGCGGCATCAACAACCGTAATCTCGGGACATTCGTCACCGACGTGCAAAACTCGTTCAGCATGGCAGATAAACTGCCGCATGATACTGTGAAAGTGAGCGAAAGCGGCATCAGTTCTCCTGAGACAGTGAGAGCCTTGAAAGCAGCAGGCTTCAACGGTTTCCTTATCGGCGAGAATTTCATGAGAACGGCCGACCCAGCGCAGGCACTTGGAAAGTTTATACGAGAGATGGAGAAAGGAGGTAAGGAGTCACGATGATAATAAAGGTGTGTGGGATGCGTGAGTCCCAAAACATTAGCGACGTGGTTGCAGCAGGTGCCACGTGGACAGGACTGATATTCTGCCCAAAGTCGCCACGCTACGTAACTGAGATGCCCGATATTTCGGCCGATGTGCAGCGTGTCGGCGTCTTCGTGGACGCCGACATACAGGAAATCATCATCACCGCCATGGACTACCGCCTTGACATACTGCAGCTCCATGGCAACGAGAGTCCTGCAATGATACGCGAGCTCCGCAGCTCTGTCGCAAGGAAAGTACGCCAAGATATCAAGATAATAAAAGCGATAAGCATAGGCAATGCAGATGATATTGAAGTTTTCCGCCGCTATGAAGACAGCGTAGACCTGTTCCTTTTTGACACAAGATGCGAGACATCAGGAGGAAGCGGAAAACAGTTTGACTGGACGATACTCAATGCATACGACGGCAACAAGCCATTCCTGCTCAGCGGAGGGATAGGCCCTGACGATGCCAGCCGTATCATGCAGGTACACCACCCTATGATGCTCGGCATAGACATAAACTCTAAGTTCGAGACCGCTCCTGCCTACAAGGATGCCGAAGCTGTGAGAAGATTCATAAGCGAACTGGCAGACTTACAGAAGAAAGCAAGTAAAATTAATATACGAAACCAAGCATAACACACGAAAATGAATAAAATCAACCGACTATTCGCAGACAATAAAGACAGGAAACTCCTGTCCCTGTATTTCTGTGCTGGCTGTCCTATAGCAGAGGGCACTGCCGATGTGATACGTGCAATGCAACGTCACGGCATATCAATGGTAGAAGTGGGAATACCTTTCAGCGACCCCATGGCCGATGGTCCTGTAATACAGGACGCCGCGACAAAAGCCCTGCAAAACGGCATGACCCTGCAGAAAATATTCGACCAACTGAAAGAGGCAAAGGACGATATACACATACCCGTAATACTCATGGGCTATCTTAACGTAATCATGCAGTACGGCATAGAGAATTTCTGCCGCGCATGTGCCGACAGCGGAATAAGCGGAGCGATAATCCCTGACCTGCCATTCAGCGACTATATGGCAAAGATAAAGCCTGTTGCCGACAAATACGACATAAGGATAATAATGCTCATAACCCCAGAGACATCCGAAGAGCGCATACGCCTCATCGACAGCAATACAGAAGGCTTCCTTTATATGGTGTCATCTGCCGCCACAACAGGTGCACAACAGTCTTTCGACGACAGCCGCTTGGAATATTTCAGACGTATCTGTGACATGGGACTGCGCAACCCATTGATGACCGGCTTCGGCATAAGCAACAGACAGACACTGGAGAGCGCACAAAAGTACTCTGCTGGAGCAATCATTGGCTCTAAGTTCGTGACTCTGCTCAACGAAAGCCGTAACGCCGACGAAGCTCTTGACAGACTTATGGTGTCCCTGTCTTGCAGTTAGGCGGTTATACGAATATACGGTTTTGCGGTTATACGGTTATACGGATATACGGATATCGCTTTTCTGTTTATGTGTATAAGATTTATAATAGTAATAACCGCATAACCGCAGACCTACTTTGTCATATAATGGAACCGTCCCCACAGCATCAGGCCGGCACTGGTAAGTCCGAAGGGGAAGGCCATCCATACACCAACAACGCCCCAGTTCATCACAAATCCACAGAAATATCCCATAGGGAGGGAGATGACGAAATAGGCTATAAAGGCTATAAGCATCATCAGTTTCACGTCCGAGATGCCGCGCAGGGCGTTAGCGAAAGTTATCTGCAGACCGTCGCCGAACTGGTAGACGAGAAACGGGAATATCAGCGATGTCACCGTTGCCGCTACTTCACGGCTATCGGTAAACCATCCGCCAAGACTATCCCTGAGCAGGAAGACGACAGACGACAACACCACTCCAAGCGCCACCATGAGATGAAAACCTGCATAAACTGAGCGGCGCACATTGAGCGTATCGTGCTGACCGTTGAAGTTGCTGACACGCACTGCCACGGCAGCACCCATGCCGTAGTACATCATGAACGTGAACTGCGAGATGGCTATCATCACCTGATGCGACGCGAGAGCTATCGTACCGAGCCATCCTATCATGACAGCACTGAGACTGAACGATGAGGCCTCCATACCCATCTGGAACGCCACAGGCCATCCGAGACCGTTCAGACGGCCGAAAAGCGCGCGCGACAGGCCCAAACGGAAGAAGCCCACCTTATAACGGCGGAAACGGGAACTGCGCAGGAAGACGGCAGCAAACACAATAACCATCGCCACGCGTGACACAAGGGTGCTGATGCCGGCACCCAAGAGACCAAGCTCCGGCAGACCTGCCTTGCCGTATATCAGCATCCAGTTGCCGATGATATTCAGCACATTGCCTCCAAGGAGTATCCACATCGCGGTCTTCGTGTCGGTGATGCCGTCCGTAAACTGCTTGAAACCGTTGAAAAGCATCACAAACACCAGCGAGGCAAGCAGTGCAAGGTAGTACGGCTTTATCAGCGGGAGCAGTTCTTCGGGCTGTCCGATATTCCCGATGTTAAGGTACAGTACCGTCATGCACACCGTTATCAGCAGTGCCACAAGACCGTTGGCAACCAAGCTGTTGCGCAGAGCCTGCCCGGCAGAGGTATATTGCCCTGTGCCGTACATGCCTCCCACAACGGGTGTCAGACCGTATGAGAATCCTGTGCTGAAGATTATGGCAAGCGTGAACACATTGTTTACAAACGATGCCGCACCCAGCTCTGCTGTGCTGTGATGCCCTATCATAAGCGTATCGGCAAAGCCGAGCACTATCACTCCTATCTGCCCTATGACGATAGGCAATCCAAGGCGTACGAGAGCCTTATAATGCTCCTTGTATATATCAAAAAATCTCTTCATAATCCAGTTTTTTTCATTTATTCTTTAACCTTATCCAACAAAACCGCATAACACGCAAAAACCGCACAACGCTGTCATGCCGCATTGTTGAGCATATATCTCATCAGTGCCAAGTCACTGGCTACCTCACCTTGCAGCAGATACCTGTCTTTCCGCCTTGTAAGACTGTCATATATACCATGCGCTTTCTCCACATCATGCTCCAGGAAGAGAGCCACGGCACATAATATCCTCTCCTTGGAGGACATCACCTCGCGGTACGCATCGATATATATCCTCAAAGCGTCGTCATACAACTCACATGCACGCCCTACATCGCCCACCACCAAAGAGAGGAAAACCAGTTCACATGCCGTCTCACTGACATACAATCCTGCCATGACATCCCTGTGAAGGTATATCTCCTCAAACTTTCCGCGGGCCTCTTCCCATTTCATCTCGTCCAACAGACGCGAAGCCGTCATTAGCGGCAACGCCACCTCCAGCGGATTGGAGAAGTCTATGTCCATGCTCGCTTTAAACATCTCCAACGGCATATCTTTCGGGCGCACGCCATTCTGTATGAGGACATTGGAGCGCAGTTGCACAGCCAAAGCCTGCCGGGCTCTCATATTGCCGCGAAGGCTGAGCCCGTTATAACCATCGTTTCCTATGCCGTTCAGCTTCATCGGGATGCCGTTGAGCAGAAGGATGAGGAGATCGGTCATGAGGAATATCGCCAACGCCTCTGCCAGAAAAGGACTCTCTATGCCAAGAAACAGCGGAAACGCAAGCGCCGCCGCCAGCAACTGGGCTATCAGTCCACCGGCATTGTACCACCCTACAGGCATCTTTTCGGGAGCGACATCGGGAGGAGTCAGCAGACATTGCCCACCAGTACCCGCTATGCCGAAACGCTTGACCTGAAACTTGCCGTCTTTCCTGACAAGGGTGAGGTTGAATATGCGGAAAGATACAAAGCTGTAACCTGTCAGCAGTCCGCATACAAGGTGTCCGGCTTCGTGCAGAGGGATGAGAACCAGTACCGACACCAGCAGGCTGAGCATGCCGACTGAAACAGCCAAGAGTATCTCCGGCATGTCTATGTCGATTAGTTTTCCCATTAATTCCGGGGATGTGGTGTCTGTAAACAATACCATTATCCCTGTCGCCACAACCAGTCCTATACCGAAACTGCAGACGAAATACAGCAATATTTTAAGAATACATTTCAATCCCCTCATTACACATCGTATTATAATTCTGTCTGTTGACAGACATCTCGCGCCACCCTACCATACAGAATCAGCCTGCAAAGTTAATCATTTTTTTCCAAATCCCACATAGAATACCACCATTTTTTAGAGACTTCCACATTCCACTGTGGATAACATCGGAAAGAGGGCATGACATAAACTACACAGGGCTGTCACTTTCTTGTGGCAGCCCTGTGTGGTTATATGCAGTGAAATGATGTTCTGGACTCAATGAGCGATAGCCCATGAGCCATCATCCTGACGGCGTATGAGAGCGGAAAAGTCCTTGCTCCCCTTTTCATGGTACACCTCCAGACGTATGTTTCCGCCATCCTCGCTGGTCCATTCGTCAGAACCGCTGTCAACAAAGCAGTCGATGTATTCCCCGTATTTCTCACGATAGCTTTCCGCACTCTTGGCAACAACGGCTGGGTCTGCGACCTCACGGCCGAAGATATCCTTTTTGCCGGCAAACATTTCCAGCCATGCGGCCAATGCGGCCTGCTCCTGCGGACCGAACTGCGGTTCTGCTTTCTTGTCGCCAACATTCTCCTTGGCTTCATCCACCATATCACTTGTCAAGAATGCTCCTCTTGACATGGACCTCACTTTCCAGTCCTTTCCGTCATTCTCCATTACAAAATACTGTCCTACAGGCGACTCTTCCTTTTCATGATAAAAACCTACAGTCATCTTCATCAGAAGTCCCTTCACACTCATCTTGCGCGAGTCCTTCATGGTCTCCCATTTCGTCACCGCCCCTTTCATGGTCTTGGCGTAGGAGTTGTTCTCGTCGTTGAACTGCTCTTCATAATAGGCAGCCGCCACCTTGTCGGCCTCTGACTCGCCGTTTCCTCCACATGATGCAAGCAATACTCCTGCAAATGCCAATACGACGACATACAACTTTGCTGTAAACTGTTTCATAATCACAATCTATTTTATGTTTTCACTCCCTGGTCCTACCCTCCATACTCCATGCTGTCCTGGTCTATGAAGAATACACCGTCAACATATATTCCTGACTTGTCAAGAGATGTCTGATATATAATAATAGGTGTCTCCAGTTTCTCGGCATTCTTGCCTTCATAGTCCGTCGTCTCTGTCAGCACTATGCAATACGGTTTCACTACACCACGGTAGTAGTTCTCGACTGTCTGCGAACGTCCCGACATGTCATTATACTGATTTGAAAGACATGCCGTCACAACATTGCCCTCTGGACTCTTCTTCCAGAAGCGCCACAGCGAGATCGTTTCACTGGTCTTGCCTCTCCTTGCATTCTCAAATCCTATTTCAGAGTCTGGCATTCTCACAAGCTGCTCCGCATCAGGAGTGGAGTATTCCGGCAGTACTGTCACCAATGCAGATGACACGTACGCCTCTTTTCCTTCCACAACATCTTTCACATGAGACCATCCGTTGCTGTTGCCCAGCAAGATAAGTGTCATACCCTTCGTGGCCTTGCCTACCACAACCGATGTCGTATTAGGCTGTTCGCGCAGGTTCACACCGTCTTTCTTCACGGCAACAAACTTCTCTGCCATGGCACCCGCCACACTCATGACGGCTACAAGAGCCAATAATAATCTTCTTTTCATTTTGTCTATATATTAATCGATTTCATTGCAATGCCATTAGAGGACTATGCCGTTGATGTCCCATCCGCCGGCCGTTGTTGCTGCAGGTTTCTTCATGTTCACTTTCTTCACCGTTGACGGCACAACCTGGAATCCAAGGAAAAAGCTGAGCGATGTGCCCTTTTCCATATACAGCTTCTCAGAGTTTTGCGGTATGCCTCCGACCTTCCTCAGCTCATACGTCTTTCCTGTCAACGGGTCGACAAGCGTTGTACTGCCTGATATATTTACATAATCGGAAACAGGTGCGGTGTAAGTGAAATACATACATGTAAGCCCGTCATCATGTATTATGCGGTCAAGTTTCAGTGCATTGTCTTTACATACATACTGCGGTGATTCCTGCACTCTGGCGCTCTGGCTCAACTGTGGCTTAACGTTTCCGATTGCCACATCATAGAATGACATCTCGTTTCCCCTAAGAGTGACGGTCTTTACACTTTCCGGCAAAGGCGGGAAGAACAAGGTGATAAGTTTCTTCACGGCACCTGTTTCTGTGGTTACAATCTTTGAAGGCTTCTTTGGAATTCCTTGGGAACTGACAAGCCAGTACATCTTTCCCGTGTCCTGGTCTTGCAGACTTACCGTATAATCAACGTACAGACTTCCTGCAAAGCAATACGGATCATCATACATAACTTCAAACACTGTCCAATAGCTGTTGCGCACAATCTTCGTGATGCGGTAGCGTTCGTTGGTATAAGTGATGCGGTGCTTCACTGGTTTGTCAAACCATTTGTCGTCAAAGTAATTCTGTGCCTTGACGGCTAAGGTGAATATACTCAACATCAATAATACTAATGCGGATTTCTTCATCTGATTTTGTTTTTATATGAACATTCATTTTATATGAAAAAGCATACAGCTATTCCCGACAAGTATCCAGTATCTGCCATGGTTACAAACAAACGGCTCGATTACATAGCAAACATTTCTTATGTATTCACAAATGGATACTATGGAGATATGTTTGTACAAAGATAACAATATTTTCCTAATTTAACCATGTTTTAGGGGAGGGGTAACACTTATTAACAACATGTCCATAAAGATGATTGTTTTTTTTAACATATTATTGATTCTAAAACATAACTATCCGATAAAAAATATAAAGACAAAAAAATATGATCCTGCAGCTATTCCGCAGTTGGACCATACTCTTGTTTGTTCCAAATAATAATTAAGCAAACGAATGCTTAAAAGCTACATTCTCATTGATATTATCACAGATATCCGCCATATCAAAGATTCAGCAGAACCTCAACCGTATGGGTATATCAGAGAAACACTCTGAGAAAGGTTACCTTTCATAAAACAAAAGGTTACCTTTCACATGGTAAAGTGTCACCATTCACACGGCAAAGTGTCACCCTTCACACGGCAAAGTGTCACCCTTTTTCTTCTTTACCGTAAAGCACGGTATCAAATATAAGTATTGCAGAAACGACATACGACGGTCAGTCGATAGTTATCGTCTGTCCGTCGTATGCAAACCGGAAGCCCTCCGGCAAATGCGCATTGGCTGCATCATGAAGCCCTATGTCGTGTGTGGTATGTGTAAAGTATGTCCGCCGCGCACCTATCTTACGGGCAAAAGCTATCGCCTCATCGACAAGCATGTGGGCAGGATGGTCGCATGTAAAGCGCAAGGCATTGACAACCAGCGTGTCTACGCCCTCAAGGTATCTGTATTCGCTGTCTGCGATGGTCTTCATGTCTGTGATATAGGCGAGCCTGTCCCCTATCCTGTAGCCGAGGATAGGCAGCTTTTTGTGCATCACCTCTATCGGGACAACCGTCGTGGAACCTATCTTCAGAGCCTGATGCGGCTCGACAGTCCGGAGGTCCAGCCTTGGGACGCCGGGATAGAGGTGGTCTCCGAAACAGTAAGGCATGGTCTGCGTGATGGCCTGCGCCGTATCGGCATTGGCATAAACATGCATGTCGCCGAACTCATAGAAGAAGGGACGGACATCGTCCAGTCCGCCGACATGGTCATAATGCTTATGTGTCAGGAGTATGGCGTCTATCCGCTGAAAAGGCATTTTCAATGCCTGATGATAGAAATCAGGGCCACAGTCTATCAGTATACGTGCATCCTCCGTCTCCACGAGCGCCGATGTGCGCATACGCTTGTCTCTCGGGTCCGCACTCGTGCATACCTCACAATGGCATCCTATAACCGGCACGCCGCATGATGTCCCTGTGCCCAGGAATGTCAGCTTCATATGAAATTCACCTCAGGATAAATGTCTACGCCGAACTTTTCCTTCACACTCTTCCTCACGGCATCACTGAGAGCCACGATATCGGCACCCGTGGCTCCGCCTTTGTTGACAAGCACAAGAGCCTGCCGTGAGTGTACAGCAGCCGTGCAACACGAGGCATCGGCTGGTTTGCCGTCGTGCAGGCCGCGGCCTTTCCATCCGCACTGTTCTATGAGCCATCCGGCAGGAATCTTCTCGTGGCAGTCATCGATGTGATAATGCGGCATGGAAGGATAAGCGGCTATCAGTCGGGAGAATGTCTCACGGGAGACGACAGGATTCATGAAGAACGAACCGGCATTGCCCTCCACCTTCGGGTCAGGGAGCTTGGCATTGCGGATGTCGATAATCACGTCTCTCACCGCCTTTGCGTCAGGGGCAGATATGCCGCGCTTGTCCAGTTCGGATATGATATTGCCGTATTCGAGATGAGGAGTGAATGTCCTTGACAGGCGGTATGTGACATGTGTGATGATGTATTTACCCTTCCATTCACCCTTGAAACGGCTCTGGCGATAACCGTAACTGCAGTCCTCGTTGGTGAAGGCCGTCCCCTCGCCTGTCGCTATGTCAAGCGTCTCGACACGATGGATGATGTCTTTTGCCTCACAGCCATAAGCCCCGATATTCTGAACGGCAGAGGCTCCTACGTCGCCTGGTATTATGGACAGATTCTCGGCTCCGTAATATCCATGCTCTACGCAGTATGCAACGACATCATCAAAGCACTCTCCCGAGCCACAGCGTACCAGTACGGAGTCTCCGTCACCGCCGTCAAGCACCTCGATGCCCTTGATGCCGGAGCGCAGCACTGTGCCGTCGAAACGCTGTGTAAGGAGCAGATTGCTTCCTCCGCCTATGACAAGGAGAGGAAGGTCGGCTGGGGTCAAGGAGAGGAGCACACCGCGCAACTCCTCGACACTGTCAAACTGTATGAAGCGCCGACACTCCTCGCTTATACCGAAGGTGTTGTTTGCCAGCAGATTATAGTTCGTTTTATCGGTCATTTGATATGGTTATGGGGTTGGAGGTTGGAGGTTGGAGGTTGGAGGTTGGAGGTAATTAACCTAAAACCCACAACCAATAACCTAAAACCCACAACCTAAGTAGTCAGCTTCACAAGCATGAAGCCTTCACGTGTCTTCTTGAAAGTGAGTTCCGTCTCGAAACCGTTAGCTATGCCACGGACGACAAGTATGCGCTGGTCTCCATGCTTCGGTTGCTTGCCGTAGATGATGTTGTATATCATCTCGCGAGGCAACTCGGGCGCGAACATCGACCATTGCTCCGGCATGATAGAGCCTTCCATACGCGAGAAGTCATCGTCAGGGTCAGGGCCGGAGAACTCCACGCTCTCTGCGAGTGCATGATGGCGGAAGATGGAGTCGTTGACAAACTTGTCGTAGAACATGTAGAAGTCGCCGTTACTGTTCTTCGCCATATCCTCGGTGCGCAGCATCTGGAGACGCCAAAGCCCATCGATACGGTCGAAGACATACTGCTTGACATACCGCTCCGTGAGGAATATCTTCTCCAGGACCACATGGGAGACCTCAGTATCCTTGGAGCCGCGGAGCTCTTTCATATTGCCCACGACCATCGTGTAGAATCCCTGACGCATGAAAAAGTGATCCATTTGCCAATGATTCCTGTCCAAGGACGACATTGTGCCGTAGACCTCATGACGCAACGGGAATATTATCCTCTCCTTCTGCAGCTTCTTGTTGGCGGCGAAATTGAAGATGAAATCATCAAACAGCTCGTCAGCCGCCTTCGGCATCACCGTCTCTTCGATAAGGCTCTCAAGGGTATCGGTACTTAACGTGTCCACATACGAAGAATCAATGATGCTGTCCTGACCCTCGGTAGCCTGGTGATTGCAGCCCGTAGTGGTCCACATCATCGTCAGAACAGACAACAGCACGATAACATAAGCGCTTCTTCTCATCTTTGCAAAATTTACTTGTTTTCAACAAAATTAGGTGCAAATTTACACAACTCTTATGAGAAAATCAAATTTTTAGTTAAATTTA
>JAIDEM010000196.1 GCA_029054825.1 Prevotella sp.
TACTAATTCAACCACAGACGGAGTAATTGCAATAGACACCAGAATGAATACAGTGAGGTGACATACGAGATGCCTGGCCACAACCAGAACACCTTTGATGACAGGTATACTCCTTTGCCTGACTTTATGAAGGAACATCTTCCTTGACTGAGATGTACTCTCTGGTATCTGGAAATTAAAGGATGATACGAGACAATGTTTCTTCTCTTTTCTTTGCGTCGAGTTGCCATTTACGAAACACGTCACCACAACGCTTGCAGTAAAATTGTGAGTCAAGTGTCTTCGCAATGAAGACTTTCCCACATACTTTGCATTTCCGTCTGATTTCTAATGCAATACCTGGCATAATTCTGAACTAATTTAATGTTTATTATTTATAAGTATATTTTAGTCGCTTGTTTACGACTTTTTTTGTCGCGGTACAAATATGGAACATGTCTTGGATAGAAATCGATAGGAATTGATAACAAACACCAAACCCCTTAAGATGGCAAATCCGTGTGACTCGTTGAGCTACACGGATTTGATTCTCGATAATAATTATAGATTATCTAAGTCTTACTTCACCTCCTCGAAATCTGCGTCCTGGGCGTCAGAAGAGTTGGAGCTGTTGTTGCTTTGTGCATTACCGTTGAAGCCGCCATTCATGTCCGGACCAGCCTGAGGGCCTGCCTGTGCACCAGCCTGGTACATTTTCTGGGCTACAGCGTTGAGTTCTGCAATCGCAGCATCTATGGCAGCGATGTCCTGAGCCTTGTGGGCATCCTTCAGCTTCTGTATAGCGCCCTCCATCTCAGACTTGACATCGGCAGGAATCTTGTCACCCTGCTCCTTGAGCATATTCTCGGTCTGGAATATCATGGAGTCGGCCTGATTGAGCTTGTCAATCTTCTCGCGCTCCTTCTTGTCTGCGTCAGCATTGGCCTCTGCCTCTGCCTTCATGCGCTCGATATCTTCCTTGGAGAGACCGGATGAAGCCTCGATGCGGATGGACTGCTCCTTGCCTGTTGCCTTGTCCTTGGCAGATACGGAGAGGATACCGTTTGCGTCGATGTCGAATGTCACCTCAATCTGTGGAACACCACGGCGTGCCGGTGCGATACCCTCAAGGTTGAAGTTGCCGATGGACTTGTTCTGTGACGCCATCGGACGCTCGCCCTGAAGCACGTGGATGGTAACGGCTGTCTGATTGTCCGCTGCTGTAGAGAATACTTCGCTCTTCTTGCAAGGTATAGTGGAGTTTGCGTCGATAAGCTTGGTCATCACGCCACCCATGGTCTCAATACCGAGGGTAAGTGGGGTAACGTCAAGGAGCACGATGTCCTGACCTGTATCGCCGGTGAGGATAGCGCCCTGTATAGCTGCACCGACTGCTACAACCTCATCAGGGTTGACACCCTTTGAAGGCTCCTTGCCGAAGAAGTTCTTCACAACCTCCTGCACGGCAGGAATACGGCTTGAACCACCTACGAGAATAACCTCGTCAATGTCGGATGTGGAAATCTTCGCGTCACGTATAGCATTCTGGCAAGGTACGAGACATGCCTGGATGAGTGAGTGTGCAAGCTGCTCGAACTGTGCGCGTGTGAGAGTCTTCACAAGGTGCTTAGGTACACCGCCCTCTGCTGAGATATAAGGGAGGTTGATCTCTGTGCTTGTAGAGCTTGAAAGCTCGATCTTAGCTTTCTCTGCTGCCTCCTTGAGACGCTGCATAGCCATAGGATCCTTTGTGAGGTCGATGCCCTCATCAGCCTTGAAGCCGTCGGCAAGCCACTCGATGATGACATGGTCGAAGTCATCGCCGCCGAGGTGTGTATCACCGTTTGTAGAGAGCACCTCGAATACACCGCCACCGAATTCCAGGATAGAGATGTCGAATGTACCGCCACCGAGGTCGAATACGGCAATCTTCATATCCTTGTTTGCCTTGTCAACACCGTAAGCAAGAGCGGCGGCTGTAGGCTCGTTCACGATGCGCTTTACCTCAAGACCTGCTATTTGTCCAGCCTCCTTTGTTGCCTGACGCTGTGAGTCGGAGAAGTATGCTGGAACTGTGATGACGGCCTCTGTCACCTCCTGTCCGAGGTAGTCCTCTGCGGTCTTCTTCATCTTCTGGAGCACCATGGCAGAAATCTCCTGCGGAGTGTATTTCTTGCCATCGATGTCTACACGTGGCACACCGCCTTCGTTTACTACAGAGTAAGGCATGCGGCTTGCTTCCTTGGCAGACTGATCGTATGTCTCGCCCATGAAACGCTTGATAGAGTAGACTGTGTTCTTAGGATTTGTGATAGCCTGACGCTTTGCAGGGTCACCAACCTTGCGCTCGCCGTTCTCTGCGAAGCCGACGATAGAAGGTGTTGTGCGCTTACCCTCGCTGTTTGCTATTACGACAGGCTCGTTGCCTTCAAATACAGAGACACAAGAGTTTGTTGTTCCGAGGTCGATACCGATAATCTTTCCCATAATTGTTTTCCTTTCTTTATTTTTTATATGTTTATATTTTCTTGTTTTTATATTTGTCTTTATGTT
>JAIDEM010000197.1 GCA_029054825.1 Prevotella sp.
CGCCATAGCTGTGCTTGCCTCGTCCTGACGCGGCTGGAGGTAGAACGTGTTGACAAGTATTGCACCGGCAACAACCACGAGTAGTGCCACAACACCTATTCCGATAATCTTTTTGTACTTTACAACAAATGCTTCTGTCTTTGTCAGTGTCTCTGTTGTCTGAGCCTGATTTGCCATTTTATTTTCCATATTGTTTTTATTTTTGTTTTCTTTACTGCATGAAACGGGCGTTTTGAGTCATACACTCTGTTTTTACATCATTTCAGAATATGCCACAATTCGGACGCAAAATTAGTGAAATTATCTCACATAATGAAATTTAATGCTACTTTTTTTGTTTTTTACAGTGAAAAATGCTAACTTTGCGACAAATTTATCGAAGAATGATACTCAAAAAGCTGGCAATCATCAATTACAAGAACATAAAGGAGGCTACGCTTGAGCTGTCCCCCAATATCAATTGTCTCATTGGCAGCAACGGCATGGGAAAGACAAATATCCTCGATGCCGTATATTATCTGTCATTCTGCAAGAGCCACACACCAGTCGTAGACTCGCAGATTATCCGTCACGATGAGGATTTCTTCATGCTCGACGGACTGTATGAGGACGACAAAGGCAACGAGGAACAGATATATTGTGGCATGAAACGCGGCACGCGCAAGCATTTCAAACGCAACAAGAAAGAATACAAGCGACTGTCACAGCATATCGGTCTTATACCTCTTATTATAGTGTCACCTGGAGACACAAGCATGATAGACGGCGGAAGCGAATACAGAAGACGGTTCATGGATGTGGTGATAGCACAGTGCCAGCCGGAGTACATGGATGCCTTGACGCGGTACGGCAACGCCCTCCAACAACGCAACGCCTTGCTGAAGATGGAGGAAGAACCGGACATGACCCTTATGGGACTTTGGGAAGAAGAGATGGCTCGTGAAGGAGAACGCATATACGCTTTCAGAAAGGACTTCATTGAACGTCTCACGCCTCTTTTCCAAACGATATACGACCGTACATCTGGCTGTCACGAGACCGTTGAACTGAAATATGTTTCGCATTGCCAGCGTGGCCCGTTGCTTGACGTCATACAGAGAGACAGGCATAAAGACCGTGCTGTAGGCTACTCTCTGCACGGCATACACAGGGATGATCTCGAGATGACCATCAACGGCTATCCACTACGGCGTGAGGGAAGCCAAGGGCAGACAAAGACATTCGTCATTGCGATGAAGCTGGCTCAGTTTGATTTCCTCCGCAAGACAGCCGGCAATACGGCACCGCTGTTGCTGCTTGACGACATTTTCGACAAGCTCGATGCCTCTCGTGTGGAGCAGATTGTGAAACTTGTAGCAGGCAACCAGTTCGGACAGATATTCATCACTGACACCAACCGCGACCATCTTGACGAAATTCTGTCACATACCACACTGGACCACAAGATATTTCACATATCTGAAGGCGAAGTGTCATTACAGTGACAACGATGTTACAACATTATATGATATAGACAGACCGTATGTTCAGAAAGAAAGAAAGACCCGTCAGCGATATCGTCATGGAGATTCTCAGGGCGCAAGGACTTGAGACGCCTCTGCTACAGAGACGTCTCATAAATGCCTGGGAAGAGACAGCCGGGACTTTGGCGGCACGGTATACAGGGGAGAAATTCATAAAGAATCAGACGCTGATGGTAAAGATAACTAATCCTGCCATGCGTGCAGAACTCAGCATGATACGCACCCAACTCAAAAACAAGCTCAATGCACAGGTGGGAGCACAAGTCATCGCTGATGTGAGATTCTATTGATTACTTTAACGGACAGCGGCAAAGACGTATATCCCTACCCCATTTCGGACATCACAACCACAGACAATAACTCTATAAAAACATAAAGAACATGAAACCTACATTATTTCTGCTCGCTGCCGGAATGGGCAGCCGTTATGGCGGTTTGAAACAGCTTGACGGTGTCGGTCCTAACGGCGAGACCATCATGGACTACAGTATATATGATGCAATCGAAGCTGGATTCGGCAAGATCGTATGGGTCATACGCAAAGATTTTGAAGAGCAGTTCCGCACACAGATACTTGCAAAATACGAAGGCAAGATACAGTGTGAGCTGTGCTTTCAGGCCATAGACGCATTGCCGGAAGGCTTCGCCTGCCCTGAGGGAAGACAGAAGCCATGGGGGACAAACCATGCTGTGCTTATGGGCAAGGATGTCATAAAGGAACCTTTCTGCGTCATCAACTGCGATGACTTCTACAACCGTGACGCCTTTAAGGTCATAGGCAAGTTTCTCGCTGAACTTCCTGAGAATGCAAAGGGACAATATGCAATGGTCGGTTTCCGTGTCGGCAATACTCTCTCGGAAAACGGTACGGTATCACGCGGCATCTGCTCAAAGGACAACAACGGCAATCTCACTACATGTGTAGAACGTACAAAGATAGGCCGTCTGGATAATGGCGAAGTGGCATTCCGTGCCGACAACAAGGAGGACGGCGAATGGATTACAATAGACGAGAACACTCCTGTATCCATGAACATGTGGGGATTCACTCCTGACTATTTCGAATATTCAGAAGAGTATTTCAAGGAATTCCTGTCCGACCCTGCCAATGTCGAGAATCTGAAATCAGAGTTCTTCATACCGCTGATGGTAAATAAACTCATCAATGACGGCACAGCAACCTGTAAGGTTCTTGACACGACATCAAGATGGTTTGGCGTGACATACGCAGAAGACCGTCCTGATACCGTTGCAAGAATATCAGCCCTTGTCGCAGACGGCACATATCCGAACAAACTGTTCTAAGAAACAAATATCCTATATATTTTGAAACTTACATCATCTAAGAATACTCTTACGACTGAATATATCTCTGAGCTCCGCAAACTTATTGACGGGGCTCAGAATATTGTTGTAACATGCCATCACAACCCTGACGGCGATGCCATCGGTTCTTCACTCGCACTTGCAAGATACCTTAATGCAGCAGGCAAGGACACGACTGTGATAATACCTGACGCATATCCTGATTTCCTACAATGGCTTCCAGGCACACAGGACATCATACGCTTCAACAAACATCCGGAAAAGGCGGAAATGATATTCAAAATATGCGACCTTGTATTCTGCCTTGACTTCAACACTCTTGACAGGACCGGAGAAAGCATGTCACAGATCCTCACGGACTCAAAAGCGAAAAAGATACTCATAGACCACCATCTGGCTCCCAATATCAATACAGCATGGGCATGGTCTGCACCAGAGATGTGCTCTACATCACAGATGATATTCCATGTAATCGAGGCTTTGGAAAAGAAAAAGACACTGGATGTCTCAGAAAACCAGACAAGTGCAGCGAGCATTGACGGCATAGACAAGCAGATGGCTACATGCATATATTGCGGCATGATGACAGATACAGGAGCATTCACATACAACAGTACCGACCCGGAAATATACAATGTCATCGCAAAACTCCTGACATACGGCATAAACAAGGATAAAATATACCGCAATGTCTTCTGGACATCTTCTGTAAACCGTCTGAGACTATGGGGGCATATATTGCAGAAATTCATCGTCTCTGATGACGGTCAAAGCGCATACTTCACACTCTCACGTGCAGAAATGAAAAGTTTCAACTTCATCAAGGGAGACGCTGAAGGACTGGTCAATATGCCGTTGCAGATACGCGGGATGAAGCTATCCATATCGCTTCGGGAAGATACGGAGAAAGATAATCTCATCTGGGTCAGCCTAAGATCTGTGGATGATTTCCCGTGCAACAAGATGTCGGAACAGTTCTTCAACGGCGGAGGACATCTGAATGCAGCAGGAGGAAGGCTGCACTGCTCTCTTAAAGAGGCGGAAAAGATTGTGCAGAGGGCTATTGCGGAATTTAAATACTAATAATTCATAACAACAAACTGGTTATTCGCAAATTATTGCTACTTTTGCAGAATAAACATTTAACAAAATAGAACCATCAATGAGAAAAATACTCTACATTCTCTGTTTCGTGGCTGCCGTGGCTTCATTGTCCAGCTGTAACGACGGCGAGACCTATGCCGATATGAAAAAGAAGGAAAACGCAGCCATATCAGAGTTCCTTGCAAGAAACACCTCTGTATCACGCTCTGTCTTCACCAAGCCTGTCAGCGTCATTTCCGAGACGGATTTCACGAACAACGGAGAGACAACAGATGTCGAGAACAACGAGTTTGTATTGTTTGAGTCTACCGGCATCTATATGCAGATTATGCGTAAAGGCACAGGAGAGAAGATCAAGCACGGGGAGACGGCTGTGCTGCAATGTCGATTCGAGGAGTACAACATATTGTCCGATACCCTGCAGCTCCTTAATACAGACAGCCGTTACGGCTATAGTATCATCCCGGAAGAACTCAGCGTTACTAATACATATGGTTCTTTTACCGGCTCATTCTCAAGTATCTATGCGACAGCTATGACATCTGCATACGGCACAGCTGTACCAAGCGGATGGCTTGTGCCGCTGCGATACATAAAAGTCGGCAGACAGTCTACAGAAGAC
>JAIDEM010000198.1 GCA_029054825.1 Prevotella sp.
ATTCTGACAATCTGTAACCTGAGTAACACGGTCAAACCGTAAAAATGGAATGTTAAAATTTTACGTGGACAGCAGTGCACCACGGTACGTCCCTATACTGTTGACAATATTCTATTCATAAACCATACAACCGATAACCGTACAACCGCATAACAATCAGTTAAAAAAAGACAATTTAAAACTGATTTTTAATAAATAGTTTTTCATTTTATTTTTATTAGAGTATCTTTGCCGTGATTTTTAATACATAAAGTTAAGCACTATGAAAAAGGAAATCACTCTCAAAGCAGTCTTGCTTGCCATGCTCCTCTTCTCTGGAGCTACGGCAAGGGCACAGCACAGTGAGAAAATGCTGCGCTACGGTGACATGAATCAGTGGGTAATGAGGAAGATACACGAGTCGGCTGTCATAGGTGGACAGACGAAGACGCTCTACGAGGTGGGGCCCAACAAGACCATCGACGGCAACAAGCCTTATACCAACGCCGGAGGCTCGCCGTGGGGCACGTCAAACGTCATGGCGAAGGTCATGGGCGTGGTGAAGACAAACTGCTCCGTGACGCGCGACAAGCGCGACAACGGCTACTGTGCAAAGCTCACGACGCATATCGAGAGCGTGAAGGTCCTCGGCATGATGAATATAAAGGTGCTTGCCGCCGGCTCGCTGTTCCTCGGAGACATGGCAGAACCTATCACCGGCACCAAGGACGGCCCGAAGAGCCTTAACTGGGGCATACCGTTCACCGCCCGTCCCAAGGCCCTGCGGTACGACTACAAGGTATATGTCACAGGGGAGAAGAACCGCATAAAGCAGACGGGATTCAGCAGCAAGTCTACTGTCCCCGGGCAGGACTATGCCGTGACGGTGCTCTTCCTGCAGAAGCGCACGGAGGATGCCAAAGGCAATATCACTGCCAAGCGCGTGGGTACTCTTGTGGTGAAATACGGCAAGAGCACCGCAGGATGGGTCAACGGCGCAACATACGAGATACTCTACGGCGACATCCGCCATAATCCTAAATACGATGCCTCGCTCATGGGGCTGCGGACGACCGACTATGCGCGCAACAGCCACGGCAAGAGTGTGCCGGTGAAGGAGACGGGATGGGCAGCACCGACAGAGACACCGACACACCTCTCCCTGCAGTTCGCCTCCAGCCACGGCGGAGCATTTATCGGTTCGCCGGGAAACACGCTGTGGATAGATAATGTGAGATTGGTATATTAGTGGTTTGGTCGTTTGGCTGATAGATTATGACCGTCAGTCGGATACGGCGTTTCACACCGCTTTCGGACGCACCACGGTACGTCCCTACACTGTTGGCAATATACTCACAGGAACCGAATCCAATAACCGCATAACCGCAAATAACCGTAAAACCGCACTTAGCATCTCACCACAAGTGTAGGGACGTACCGTGGTGCGTCCTCGAACGGCGTGAAACGCCGAGCGGTGGTTTAGTCGTTTGGTTATTTGGTAGAAAGATACCCCGCATTCATGCCCCGTCAGCAGATACGGCGTTTCACACCGTCTAAGGACGCACCACGGTACGTCCCTACACTATTGGCAATATTCTCACAGAAAACGAATCAAATAACCGCACAACCGCACAACCGCACATAACCGTACACAACCATATAACCCATAACCTACAACCGTATAACCGCACAACCGTAAAACCAATCAATATGCGCCCCTTCCTGCCACTCCTTTTCCTCCTTCTCCTGCCCATATCCTCCATGGCAGGAGACAATGGCGGCTTGCCTGCCTGTACAGACATGATGCCTGCCGCGGCAGATACCGTGCACAGCGACACCGTGCCGAGGAAGCGCGGAGTGATAAAGCGCCTGCTTGACTACTTCAATGACGCCAACAAGCCGAAGGAATACAAGAAATTCGACTTCAGCATCATAGGCGGCCCGCACTACAGCACCGACACGAAGCTCGGCATAGGACTCGTGGCAGCAGGTCTCTACCACTCGGAGCGCGGCGACACCATCCTCCCTCCCTCAAATGTCAGCCTCTTCGGCGATGTCTCCACCGTGGGCTTCTACATGCTCGGTGTGCGCGGCACACATATCTTCCCGAAAGACAGATACCGCCTCGATTATACCACATACTTCTTCTCCTTCCCCACATACTTCTGGGGCATAGGCTACGACATGGGCGACAACGACCTCAACAAGAGCAAGATGAAACGGTGGCAGGCGCAGATGCAGGCGAGCTTCATGATACGCATCACCGACAACACATACATAGGCCCCTCTGTCGCCTTCGACTATGTCAGGGGAAAGGACATCGAACGTCCGGAACTCTTCGAGGGCATGGACCGCAACACATGGAATCTCGGCGCAGGACTGGCGTTCGTCTACGACTCCAGGGATGTGCTCACCAATCCCAAGCGCGGCATGTACCTCAATGTCTCACAGCTCTTCCGCCCGCGCTTTCTCGGCAACGACTATGCCTTCAGCACCACGAGCATACGCTTTGACATCTACGGCAGGGTATGGCGGGGTGGCATCCTCGCGGCAGACATACGCAGCGAGATGAATTTCGGCAGTCCGTCATGGGGCATGATGGCACGCCTCGGCAACTCCTACTCCATGCGCGGATACTACGAGGGGCGCTACCGCGACAAGCACAAGATAGAGCTTCAGGCGGAGCTCAGGCAACATATCTGGCGCCGCAACGGCATCGCCCTGTGGGCAGGTGCCGGCACAGTGTTCGATAAGTTCAGCGGCCTGAGAGCCAGGAATATACTCCCCAACGTGGGCATCGGCTACCGCTGGGAGTTCAAGAAGGATGTCAATGTCCGCCTCGACTACGGGATAGGAAAAGGAGGACAGACGGGATTCATCTTCAATATAAACGAAGCGTTTTAGAGGGACATGTGCGGTTTATACGGTTATGTGGTTGTGCGGAAAATACTAAAAACCAATAGCCTATAACCTATAACCCAAAAACAATAACCGCACACAGCATCTCACCACAAGTGTAGGGACGTACCGTGGTGCGTCCGCCACGGCGTGAAACGCCGAGTACCCGATTAGTGGTTTGGATCATAGAGACTTGAATACCATGACCGACAGGCAGATACGGCGTTTCACGCCGCATGAGGACGCACCACGGTACGTCCCTACACTATAGGCAATATTCTCACAGAAACTGAATCCAATAACCGCATAACCATATAAACCGCAAATAACCGCAAATAACCGTAATGAAGCTCCTTTTCTACATAATACTCATCGTGCTGGCGATACCCAATATCGCCCTTGACTTC
Organism: Prevotella sp.; assembly: GCA_029054825.1. Classification (GTDB taxonomy): domain Bacteria; phylum Bacteroidota; class Bacteroidia; order Bacteroidales; family Bacteroidaceae; genus Prevotella. The sequence goes on from JAIDEM010000198.1 coordinate 3,285, forward strand.
ACCGAGACCATGTCCCTGCCGGCAAAGATAGCCAATGTGCTCCTGCCTGTAGCGGCGGTATGGCTCACGCTTACCCTCTCCCGACGCCCAGGAAAGATGGCGTGGGCAATGTTTCCGCTGATATTCTTCGCCGCCTTCCAGATAGTCCTCCTGTACCTCTTCGGACGCTCCGTGATAGCCGTCGACATGTTCCTCAACCTTGTCACCACAAATCCCGGCGAGGCCCTCGAACTCCTTGACAATCTCGTCCCTGCCGTCGCCACGGTGGTCATCATCTATATCCCCGTCCTTGTCCTCGCGACACGCTCCATCATCATAGGCGAGACACTCCCGGAGACCTTCCTCCGGAGACAGCGCAAGGCAGCCTCCGCCATGCTTGCGGCAGGACTTGCGGCGCTCGCCGCGGCATACGCCGCAGACGAGGACTACAAGATAGAGAACGACATGTATCCCGTCAACGTCTGCTACAACCTCGTCCTCGCTGTAGAAAGGGCAGACGCCACGGCACATTACGCCGAGACATCGGCAGGATTCACCTTCAAGGCGCACCCTACACACGACGCCAAGGAGCGCGAGATATACGTCCTCGTCATAGGAGAGACGGCGCGCGCCATGAACTTCGGCATCTACGGCTACAGCCGCGACACCACGCCCATGCTCTCCAAGACAGAAGGCCTCACGGTCTTCAAAGACGTGCTTACACAGTCGAACACGACGCACAAGAGCGTCCCCATGCTCCTCTCCGCCGCCTCGGCAGAGGATTACGACCGCATATACCGCGAGAAGAGCATCATAACGGCATTCCGTGAAGCAGGATTCCATACGGCGTTCTTCTCCAACCAGCGGCCGAACCATTCGTTCATAGACATCTTCGGCATGGAGGCGGACGAGTGGCGCTTCATAAAGGACGGGAAGGACGCAGAGGGAAACCATTCCGACGACCGTCTCGCCAAGCTCGCGGAGGAGACGATAAAGAAGGATTACAGGAAGCTCTTCATCGTGCTCCACACCTACGGCTCGCACTTCAACTACCGTGAGCGGTATCCGCGCAGCGCAGCGGTCTTCCGTCCCGACAACGCCACGGAGGCTGTAGCCTCCAACCGCCCGGAACTGGTGAATGCCTACGACAATACCATCCGCGAGACAGACCGTCTCCTCGCCGACATGGCAGGGATGCTCCGCGACAGCGGTGCCCTCTCGGCTATGCTCTACACCTCGGACCATGGCGAGAATATCTTCGACGACAGCCGCGGGAAATTCCTCCATGCCTCTCCCGTGCCATCGTATTACGACATGCACGTGCCGTTCATAGTATGGACATCGCCGTCCTACCGCAGTGCGTTCCCGGGGACAGCCTCTGCGCTCGTCGCCAACGCCGGGAAGAGCGTGGCAAGCAATGCCGCGGTGTTCCATACCGTGCTCTCCATGGCAGGCATCGCCACTCCTTACCGCGAGGACAGGCTCTCCGTCGCCAGTGGCATGTACAGGGAGACTCCGCGACATTATCTCAATGACCATAACCGCCCTGTCGCTCTCGACCGCCTCGGGCTCGACAAGGAGGATATGGATATGATGCGCAAGATGGGGATGTTTTTCTAAGGGTTATGGGTTGTAGGTTATGGGCTGTGTGCAGTTATATACGGTTATGCGGTTTATATGTTCCACTCGCGTAAACATATAAACCGCACCCATATATAACCGCATATAACCGTATAAACCGTATGTAAAATCTCGCCACAAGTGTAGGGACGTACCGTGGTGCGTCCGCAGACGGCGTGAAACGCCGATTAGTCGTTTGGT
>JAIDEM010000199.1 GCA_029054825.1 Prevotella sp.
GCCTTACGCCGACGGCAAGCATGTTGCTGCTGCAGTTGAAGCTCATGTCCTGCATGTATTCATCGGAGAGTCCGTAGCTCGTGTTCTGCCATCCGCCACTTACGGTGAGCCATTTTGTCGCGTCCCATTCAGCGCCGAGCAGGAACTCCATAGTGCCACGGTCTATGAGCTTCTCTTCGTTATTGAACTTCTTGGCGTTGCAGTCGTCATAGAAATGGAAGCCTCCGTTGATGCGGATGGTGCTTATTGGAGAATATTGTGCGCCGAAAGTGATTGTGGTAGGTATATCGTCGCGCACTTTCTCGTTTTTCTTGTCGTTGAATTTGTCAAGTGTCTGCTGGGAGCGTGCGAAGTCATTCATGGTGGAACTGTTCTTCAATGACATCTTTGTACGGAACTCGTATTTTGCCGCTATGTTCCAGTGGTCATTGATACGCCAGTCGATGCCTATCACTGGAGTCCAGCCTATGCAGCTTTGGTCTGTCGTCATGTCAATCTCGCCGGTGCCGGTAGGGTCTCCCATGGCTTGCATTATTCCGCCGAGAACCGCTTGAGGCAGTTGCGTGCCGTCTGCTGCGTACAGGGCTATGTCCTTGACATATCCTGTGTATGTCGCCGTTCCGATTACGCTGCGCAGGCCTGCGGAGACAGAGAGATGGTCGTTGATTTTATAACCGGCCCCGAGTTGTATGCCGAGGTAATACTGGCGACCCTTCATGAATGAATTGAGGGAATAGCCTGCGGCAGGGATGTCTTTCATTTGAGCAATCGACGGCAGGAGCGAGAATATGCTTTCTATGCTTCCTATGCCGTTGTCAAACTCGCATTTGCCGCCTCCGCCGGAGAATGCGAACGACGCCATGGCAGTCCAACGCTCCCATACGTATGCCGCCTGGAAGCTCGGTACTATAGGTGCTGAGGCCTGTCCGTGGAATTTACGTGTGCCCTCTCCGAGATGGTTGATGTTCTGCGCGAGGGTAGGGAATGTCGTTGTTATGTTGCGCTCCTGCTCAGGATGCTGCAGTGTAAATCCGAGATGAAATCCGAGTGGCATGAATGATATGCCTGCCGGGTTAGTGTAGACGCCGTCGATGTCTATTACGGCATCACGTGCTGGATTGCGCAGGAAGGATGCACTTTGGTTTGAGTTGGTGACAAGGCCTCCAGCAATGGCCTGAGAAGCTGTGGCGAGACACAGCGAGAATGATAAAATGTGTTTTTTGAACATGTTGGTGATAATGTTTTTTTCTATTCTGCATGCTCACCGTATTATGGAAAGCAATGGCAAGTGCCATGTTCTCATCGGTGAGTTCACGTTTGCAAAATTAAGTTTTATTATCTCTAAGTCCAAAAAACTGCTATAAAAACATGCGGTTAGATATGTATTTCGCCTAAAATGTACTATCAGAAGGCGCGGAATGTTCTATCCGATAAGTCCGTTTCTGTATTCTTGTGGTGTGAATCCGATGTTCTTCTTGAAAAGACGGATGAAGTACGAGGCATCCTTGAATCCGGCATCCCTGCATATCTCCAGTACACTCTTGTCTGTACCGAGGAGAAGAGACTGTGCGTACTGTATCTTTTTCTTTATCACATATTGCAAAGGAGTTATACCCATGCCCTGCCGGAATGCTCTGACAAGATAGGATTCCGTGAGGCAAGCCTTGTCGGCAAGCTGCTTGACGGTGATGGTCTCGCCGATATGTTCCATGATGTAGCTGAGCAGATGGCCTATCCTTTCGTCTTTCACGATGAGGCGCGCCTCGGCATGTTTCACGAAGTATGACATGAGTATCTCCACGAAACCGTGCAGCTGCATCTTCTCGTAATTCTCCATCTGCATGTATGCCTTGATGTACGAGTGATATGAAGGGTGATTGTCAAAGGCCTCTGCCGTCAGGGTAGGTAAGTTGAGCTGTGGGTATAGGTCGCAGTAGTTCTCGAAAAGCAGTTGTGTGGCGTTGTTGCCGCGCACGGTTGTAGGGAATGTATATGTGTCGAATATGTCTGCCTTGTTTCTGTTGTTGACAAGAAAGAACAGGTAATAGAATTCAAATCCAGGGTCACACTCGTATGAATGCGGCATGTAGTTAGGTATAAGATACATATTGCCGGGCACGACCTCCATGTCTTTCTCCGGCAGGTGAAGTGTGGCTTTCCCTTTCCTTATATAATATATGCGCAGGAAAGGTGACGAGATGTCATGGTTTTCCCAATGGTGTATGGTTCGTGCAAAACCGAGATTAAGCACGAGAAAGTCTGAAATGCTTATCTCTGTCTTGTGCTTACCTCTGTCTTCCGGGATGTAACGGGGCTTGATGTTCATGTGTCTTTTGCAGTATGGTGGCCAGTAGTCTTCAATATGGTGATGTTTGCCACAACGTCTTGGGAAGAATATAGGGCAAGCCGATACACGGCCTGCCCTGTATTTCTGTTTCCTGCATGAAAAAGGTTGCTTATTCGGCAAGTGCTGCCCTTACTTTCGCCTCGATTTCCTCGCATAGCTCAGGATTGTCGAGCAAGAGTTGCTTTACGGCGTCACGGCCCTGTGCAAGCCTTGTCTCTTCATAGCTGAACCATGAGCCGGACTTCTTGATGATGTTCTTGTCCACAGCGATGTCAAGTATCTCGCCCACCTTGGATATTCCCTGTCCGAAGAGAATCTCGAACTCAGCCTTGCGGAAAGGAGGTGCGACCTTGTTCTTCACGACCTTCACCTTTGTGAGCTTACCGAGAACCTCATCTCCGTCCTTTATCGCTGTGGAAGGGCGGATGTCGAGACGTACACTGGCATAGAACTTCAAGGCGTTGCCGCCTGTTGTCGTCTCAGGGTTTCCGAACATTATGCCGATTTTCTCACGCAGCTGGTTGATGAATATACATGTCGTATTGGTCTTTGATATCGTTGAGGTCAGCTTACGTAGAGCCTGCGACATGAGACGTGCCTGCAAGCCCACCTTGTTGTCTCCCATATCACCCTCTATCTCGGCTTTTGGAGTAAGTGCGGCGACAGAGTCTATCACCACGATGTCTACTGCAGCAGAGGAGATGAGCTGGTCGGCAATCTGCAAGGCCTGCTCGCCGTTGTCCGGCTGTGATATGAGGAGGTTGTCCACGTCTACTCCGAGATTTGCGGCATAGAAGCGGTCAAAGGCATGCTCCGCATCGATGATTGCCGCCATGCCGCCTTGCTTCTGTGCTTCAGCTATGGCATGTATGGCAAGAGTTGTCTTGCCGGAAGACTCAGGGCCGTAAATCTCAATGATACGTCCTTTTGGGTATCCTCCCACGCCGAGAGCTATATCAAGGCTCAGCGAACCGGTAGGGATGACGTCAACTTTCTCGACCTGCTGCTCTCCGAGTTTCATGATCGAGCCTTTGCCGAAGTCCTTTTCTATCTTGGCCATAGCAGCCTTCAATGCCTGCAGCTTGGCGGCTTTAGGGTCATTGGCCTGCTCTTCCATTTCTTTTTTTGCCATATCGTTTTATGTGTTTTTAGTTTGTGCTTATGTACTTTCAACTGTATTTCGGCAAAACTGGAGCAAGCATGGATTTGCTCATTTGCTTGCCGAAAACGTCGCCTTCTCCTTTGCAAAGTTACGAAAATTAATGATTATTGCAAATCTTATGACGGAAAAATGTGTTAAAATGCAAGAAGTTTACCTTTTTAGTTGCGATTATTTGGCGAGTTCATGAAAAATGTGTATTTTTGCAAATGCAATACCTATATGTGTATCTGCTTGTCAACATGAAACTGAAAGAACTGAAGCTTGTTAACTGCAGACAGAATCTGAGAGATATCCCGCCTGGAAAGACACTCATCAATACCATAAATGCGTATTCATATATATGTGCGTTAAAAGATAAAGCCTTTGCCGAAGCGCTTGCCAGTGGAGACTATCTTGTGCCGGATGGTGTCAGTATAGTCATGGCTACCCGTTTTGTAGGCAATCCATATCCTCCGCAACAACGTGTGCCGGGATGGGACGTCTTCATGTGTGAGATGGAACGCCTGAATACCTCTCCTATGCCAGCCACAGGCAGGCGTAAGACGGTCATGTTTCTTGGCTCGTCAGAACACGTCCTGTCTGCCATCCGCGAGAGAGTGGCAAAGGATTTCCCGAATCTTGATGTCGTGACCTACAGCCCTCCTTTCAAGGAAGAGTTCTCTGTAGAAGACAGCGCAGCCATGGTTGCGGCTGTCAATGAAGCCAAGCCCGACCTGCTGTTCGTCGGAATGACAGCACCGAAGCAGGAAAAGTGGGTGAGGGCACATTGGGATGAACTTGAAATAGACTGTCATGTAGGTACTGTCGGTGCCGTTTTCGACTTTTATGCAGGCACCAGCAAACGGGCGCCGCTTATCATGCAGAAGTATGGCCTTGAATGGTTGCACCGCTTGTGTTCTGACCCACGCCGCATGTGGCGTCGCTACATCATAGGGAATACAAAATTCATTATAGCTGTAATGAGGGAGAAATTATTCCCTGGCAGGCAGTGTGAATCGTCTTACCCCCCCCCCATATGCGGTGACACCCGAAGGCTCTGGCAGACTTGGCGATACACCGCCATATGAGAAGAATGACTTGTGAGAATAAAACATTAGTGAACATATAAAACATTTTTTCAAAAAAGCATGAATAAGATGATTAAGGCTTTAGCCCTGGTTCTCGTTTTCATCGGTCTGTGGTCTTGTTCCGCGCCGAAGAATATAGCATATTTTCAGGATAAGAAGCCTGGCTCCTCAGAAGCCGTTGCCGCGTATAAATCCATCCCTTTCAAACTGCGTCCGGGTGACCGTGTCAGCATCTACGTGAAATCGCGTAATGAGGAGCTGACCAAACAGTTCAATATCAATGACAACAACATGCAGCATATGGGAGGGACGGGCAACAACAAGCAAGGATACCTTATCGATGAAAACGGCAAGGTTGACTTCCCTGTGCTCGGCAAGATACAGGCGGCGGGCATGAACCGTCAGCAGCTTACCGACTCCCTTACCAATGTACTTCGCACGACAAAACTTGTCGATGACGCGATAGTCAAGGTGGAGTATACCGGGCTTTATGTCACGATACTCGGACAAGGTGGTGGCCGTCGTGTAAACATCGATCGTGACAACATGACCTTCTTCGAGCTTCTCGGCGAGGTGGGCGACCTTGATATAGACGCTCTCCGCAAGAACGTGCTCGTCATCCGTGAAGAGGACGGTGTGCGCAGCCAGTATGAACTGGACCTCACAATGATGAAAAACGTGTATGATTCCCCTGCATATTATGTGCATCAGAATGACATCGTATACATAGAGCCAAACGACAAGTCAAAGAGAAACTCTACAGTCAACGGCAACCTCTTCCAGAGCTGGGGCTTCTGGACTGGAACTTTCGGTCTTGTCTTGTCAATATTAGCCTTGACAGATGTAATCAAGTAGGTGTTGATGCCATATGAGAAGAATCTTGATAAGTAACTTCTATAATTAAGCAGAATATGGAAAAGAAACTTACAGCGAGGCAGAGACAAATGCTGAAGCAGCAGGAGGATAGCAACTCACTCAGCATTGTCGATGTGATAGGGCTTTGTCTGAGCAACTGGTACTGGTTCGTGTTGTGCCTTGTCTCCACACTTCTTGTAGCAGCGTTGTATCTGCGCGTCACGCCACCGGTCTTTACCCGCTCCACATCAATCATTGTGAAGGACGATGCCAACGGACGCGAGCTGGACAATGTCTTCAGCAGATACCGCTCTTCACGTTCACAGACGACAACATCGCTCAACAACGAGATGATTGCACTCCGCAAGCCGGCGTTGATGGAAAGGGTTGTGGAGAGACTGAATCTTGACGTCCAGTATGAAATCCGCGGACATCTGCGCAATACGACCATCTATGGTTCAAGCCTGCCTGTCGAAGTGCAGTTCTTCAACAAGGAGGCTTTGGACAACCTGCAGTTCGCTATGCATGTGAAGGATAAGAACACCGTGCAGGTAAAATACGAAGACGATGGCAAGACCAGGACGTTTGATGTGCGCATGAACCGTATCTCAAAGATGCCTTTCGGATACATCGTCATCCGTCCTACAACGGCTTTCGGGGCACGCACGGATGATGACATCACCGTGACCAAGACAAGCATAGAGGCTGCTACGGGGCATTTCCTCTCCGGACTTGTTGTCGCCAATACCAATGACGAGTCATCGGTCATCGACCTGTCGCTCTCTGATGTGAACATCGAACGTGCTGATGATGCCCTTAATACATTGATAGCCATATACAACGAGATGTGGGTCGAGAACCGCAACCAGGTGGTCGTGGCTACCAAGAAGTTCATAGACGAGCGTCTTAAGGCGATTGAGGTGGAGCTTGGCGATGTAGAGAACGAGATGACATCATACCAGGTAGCCAACCGCACAATAGACTATTCTTCGGAGGGCGCGACATATATGGAGCGTTCCAACCAGTATGAGAGCGAAGGTGACAATATAGACAACGAACTGTCCCTGACACGTTATTTCCGTGACTATATAAACAAGACTGCCGACATGTCACAGGCGATGCCGCTCAGCGCCGGCATCAATAACCCGGCCTTGGCGCAGCAGGTGAACCAGTATAACGCCTTGGTGCTTCAGCGTACCAACCTCATCGCGGCGTCCTCGGAGGCCAACCCCCTTGTCTCTGACCTTGACAAGCAACTTGCAGTGTTGCGCCATGGCATACTCGTCACAGTAGACAACCATATCGGCACGCTCAACACACAGATGAATCTCCTGCACAAGACTGCGGAGAAAAACAATGCGCGCATAGGTGCTACCCCTGGAAAACGGAAAGTGTTTTTCGATATAGACCGTCGACTGAAGATAAAGGAGCAATTGTTCACGTATCTCCTGCAGACACGTGAACAGAATGAGCTGACACAGGCGTTCGCCGCATATAATACACGTATCCTCCAGCCGGCAGGAGGGTCCAACCGACAGTCGTATCCTAATGTGAGAAACGTCATCCTCATAGCTTTAGGCATCGGCTTGCTGTTTCCGCTGATGTTCATTGTCATACGCGAATGGATGAACAGCAAGGTACGTGGCCGAAAGGATATAGAAAAGCTGTCCGTGCCGTTCATTGGAGAACTCCCTCAGGTGGACTTCAATGAAGCGAACAATACCTCCTTATGGGAACGGATGCTCAATCATATCAACCTCCTGTGGCTGTGGTGTGCCTTGAAGCGTATGCATAAGCAGAGCTCCCGCAGGAATGTCAAGGAGGAGCATATCAACCGTGTCGTGGTGAAGCATGGCTCGCGCAATGTCATCAACGAGGCTTTCCGCGTACTACGTACCAATGTGGAGTTTGTCATAGGCAATGATCCGGACACAAAGGTAATCATGACAACCTCCATGAATCCAGGTTCGGGCAAGACTTTTGTCTCATACAACCTTGCGCTGTGCATGTCACTTAAGAAGAAGAGAGTCATAGCCCTTGACCTCGACTTGCGCCGCCGTAACCTCTCTTCCTATGTCGACAAACCGGAGAAGGGCATCTCCGACTACATAAACGGCACTGTGACCGACTGGCATGACATCCTCATAAAGTCGGAGAGCTCCGACTGGCTGCATGTCCTCCCTGTAGGTACATTGCCTCCGAACCCTGCGGAGATACTTGCATATGACCGCTTCGGAGAACTGATAAAGGAGCTTCGCGAGGAGTATGACTATGTGTTCTTCGACTGTCCTCCTGTGGAGATTGTCGCAGATACTTCTATTATAGCAAAATATGCCGACATCACTCTGTTCGTAATCCGTGTCGGTCTCATGGAACTGGATTTCCTGCATATCATAGATGAATACTATAATGAGCAGAAATTCAATAATCTGGGCATCATCCTCAACGGCACGCTGACTGCAAATTCCCGTTACGGTTACCGTCGTTACGGCTACAGATATGGCTATGGTTATGGCTACGGCTACGGAGGCTATGGCTATAGTACAGCATATTCAAGCCATTATGACAGTGATGAAAAGTGACATAACATACGAGATGATTTATAACATAACATGACAGACAGCGTCAGGAGGGTGGGTCAAAACTAAAATGGCCACTCCCCAAAGCTGCAGATTATAACTATACCATTATAAAGGGTCGTATCATTATCCAGTACAGAGTTTGATACGACTCTTTATTTGTTTTTTATATATGCGGTTATGTGGTTGTGGGTTATACGGTTGTGCGGCAATAGGTGTTTTGCATGGTTGTGGGTTATGGGTTTTAGGTATTTTATTCTGTGAGAATATTGCCTGCAGTGTAGGGACGTACCGTGGTACACTGCTGTCCACGGAAAATTTTAACATTATCATCTAACACGCTGAAATACATTGTCATAATATCATTTTTTG
>JAIDEM010000002.1 GCA_029054825.1 Prevotella sp.
GCAGGCGCAGAAGTGGCTGCGCGAAGAAAAAGGAATAGAAACGTCTGTCGCATGGTGCAGAGGAAGAGAATCCTATTATTATTGGTTTGGCAAGTTGTCCTGCCATGATGAAGATGTGAAATTCGGATATGATTTCCCCACCTACGAAGCCGCCCTTTCCGCAGGCATAGAAACAGCATTGAAACTGATATAAAAAGCGAGATAAAATGACACTGACAACGGTAGGCAGCGGCAGTAGTGGAAACTGCTATGTGTTGCAAGACGACAACGAGGCTCTTGTCATAGAAGCAGGCATGAAGCTGATAGAGGCGAAAAAGGCTCTCGGTTGGAATATTGCAAAGGTGGTGGGGTGTGTGATAACGCACAGCCATAACGACCACGCAGGATATGCCAAAGACTATGAGAGCGCAGGTTTTCCATTGCTCGCCTTGTCCGAAGTGATACAAGCCAAACACCTCACAACGGCAAAGCCCATCACTATAGGAAAGCGTTACAGGATGGGAGGGTTTGATATTCTCCCGTTCCCTGTAATGCACGATGTGCCATGTGTGGGATTCATCATTACACACAAGGACACGGGACGCATACTTTTCGCAACGGACACCTACGCTTTGGCGAGGTGGGAACGTGACGCAGGAGGCAGTGAGTACGTGATACCCTACACATTCACAGGCATCAACCACTGGATTCTGGAGGCTAATTACAGCGACCGCATCTTGCGCAGGAACATTGACAACGGCAACATTCCTGAAGCATTCCGCAAACGCCTTATGACAAGCCACATGAGCATTCACAACTGCATCGACACATTGAAGCGGATGGATTTGAGCAGGACACACGACATCATGCTGATACACCTCTCCGATGGTAATGCGGACGAGAGGGACTTTGTGAAGCGTGTGCGTGAGGCTACAGGAAAGCGGACGTATGTGGCGAAATCTGGGCTTAGTGTCAACATGGATTTGAAAGTAATATAAGAACAGTGTATGAGCTATCACGACCAACGTCAGCAGTGGATAAAAGACCACCCACATGCGACACTTGAAGATGCCTGGAACGCAGGGTATCTGACCTCAACCGATAATTGGTGTACAAAGAAAAGATAAAAATACAATGTGTAATGAAGGATATATAAAACTAAGCCGCAAGTTCTTCGATAACAAGATATGGCAGGCCGCCCGGGCATTTAGTGAGTGCGAAGCGTGGATTGACTTGATTCAGTCAGCACGATTTGAGGCATCACCGACAACGTCGCGCATCGGGTGTTACGAAGTAACGTGGGAACGGGGACAATATCCTGCATCTAACAGGTTTCTTGCCAAGAAATGGGGACGGTCAGAACAATGGGTAAAATCATTTCTCGGAAAATTAAAGAGAGAAAAATGATTACCACAGACAACAGTCAAGGGGTGAATATCATCAATCTTGTGAAATTTGACAAATACAATGGAAAAGAGGCAGGTAACCCACCTAATAACCCACCTAATAACCCACCTAAAAACCCACCTAAAAACATGGATATTAGTGGGTTACAAGACTTTGTAACCCACCTCGTAACCCAGCAAGTAACCCACTTGCAAAAACTTGCAAAAACTCATAACCCACCTAACGGCTTAAAAGACAGCGAGTTGCAAGAAAACTTAACCCACCCCAAAACAGAGAGCAACCCACCTAACAACCCACCTAACGAGGTGAAAGACAGTGAATTACAAGAAGTTGTAACCCACCCAACAACCCACCTGCAAAATTTACAACCCACCTCTAACCCAAATAATAAGAAAGATAAAGAAAATAATAAGAAAGAAACTCTCTCTAAAGAGAGAGCAAAGAAAGACGCGGCTCTCGCCGCTACACTCTCACGGAAAGAAGACTTTTATCAGTCCTTGATACCATTCATCGGGAAATACCCGAAAGACATGATACAGAAGTTCTTCGACTATTGGTCTGAAATGAACCGCTCTTGTACAAAGATGCGGTTCGAGCAACAACCGACATGGGAGACAGCGAAAAGGCTTGCGACGTGGGCGGCGAAAGACAATCAATACAAATCAAATGAAACCAACGGAAATGATAGACGTAGAGCAGATAAGACAGCATCTGCAACAGCTGAGGATTTCAAGACCACGTTTTAGACTTCCTGTCATGCAGGAACAGGCGGAAAAACTGCTTGTAGAGGCGTTAAAGGTAGAAGTCAGCCTAAGACACCGCACGCTGGACGAA
>JAIDEM010000020.1 GCA_029054825.1 Prevotella sp.
CTAACGGACAGGATCGTTTCATTCAGACAGACATTTTCAGAATCATCCCTGGTGGTGGTGAAGCCAATGTCGCAGTTAGCTGTGCCAACTATGGTCACGATGCATATCTCGTGACAAAGCTTCCTGCTCATGAGATTGGTCAGATTGCCGTTAATTCTCTCCGTCGTTACGGTGTCAACACAAAGTTTATTGCCCGTGGCGGTGACCGTGTAGGCCTTTACTATTGCGAGACAGGCGCGTCAATGCGTCCTTCAAAGGTTATCTATGACCGTGCAAACTCAGCTATCGCTGAGGCTAATCCAGAGGATTTCGACTTCGATGCAATCATGGAAGGTGCTGATTGGTTCCACTGGTCTGGCATTACTCCTGCTATTTCTGACAAGGCAGCCGAGCTGACAAAGCTTGCTTGTGAGGCAGCAAAGCGTCATGGTGTGACTGTTTCTGTAGACCTTAACTTCCGCAAGAAGCTCTGGACATCAGAGAAGGCTATATCTATCATGCGTCCGCTCATGCAGTATGTTGATGTCTGCATCGGCAATGAGGAAGATGCAGAGCTCTGCCTTGGCTTCAAGCCTGATGCTGATGTAGAAGGTGGTGAGACAAATGCTGCAGGCTATGAGGGCATCTTCAAGCAGATGAAGGAAGAGTTCGGCTTCAAGTATGTTGTATCTACTCTCCGTGAGTCTTTCTCTGCTACATTCAATGGCTGGAAGGCTCTTATCTACGACGGTAAGGAGTTCTATCAGTCAAAGAGATACGAAATCAATCCTATCATTGACCGTGTAGGTGGTGGTGACTCATTCTCAGGTGGCCTTATCCATGGTCTTCTTACAAAGGAGACACAGGGCGAGGCTCTTGAGTTCGCTGTTGCTGCTTCTGCTCTCAAGCATACTATCAACGGTGACTACAACCTCGTTAACGCTTCAGAGGTAGAGTCTCTTGCCGGCGGTAATGCAAACGGTCGCGTTCAGCGCTAATCAAAAACAGTACAAAGGCTTGTGGAATATCCTGTCTTGATGGATGTTCCATGAGCCTTTTTCTCATGGATAAATAAACTTTAATAACAGAAATAAGGAATAATGGCTAAGTTCGATAAGTTTCAGGTGATGGCGAAAATCGCCGCAGCACCGATGGTTCCTGTTTTTTACAACAAGGACGTTGAAGTATGTAAGAATGTAATCAAGGCTTGCTATGAGGGCGGCGTACGCGCTTTTGAGTTCACCAACCGTGGCGATTTTGCACACGAGGTGTTCGGAGAACTCTCAAAGTGGGCTAATACTGAGTGCCCTGAACTCGCTCTCGGTATAGGCTCTGTCGTTGATGCTCCTACAGCTGCCCTTTATCTTCAGCTTGGTGCAAACTTCATAGTAGGTCCTCTCTTCAACCCAGACGTGGCTGTCGTTTGTAACCGTCGTTGCGTTACATACTGCCCAGGATGTCTCACACCGTCAGAAATCGGTAAGGCACAGGAGGTAGGATGTGACTTTACAAAGGTATTCCCAGGTGATGTCGTAGGTACAAACCTCATCAAGGGTCTTATGGCTCCTATGCCTTGGTCCAAGATTATGGTTACCGGCGGTGTCGCTCCAGAGAAGGAGAACCTTGAGAAGTGGTTCGCTGCCGGTGTATTCTGCGTAGGCATGGGCTCAAAGCTCTTCCCAAAGGACAAGGTTGCTGCCGGCGACTGGCAGTATGTTACAGACAAGTGCAAGGAAGCACTCAGCTACTGCAAGAAGTAATAACATGACATGAGGCAGGACGCATGTTGCCGAGAAGGTTCTTCATGTGAACTGCCGTAAATGATAATTGCATAATACAAGTTGTCATTTATAAGCAACATATCAGGCAGACTTTCTATCATCATGATGATGATGGGGAGTCTGCTTTCTTTTTACGCCTGCTCCGATAACGACAGAGAGGCGGAACGTCTTAACGAGATAGCCTATTCCCAGCATTACCGCTCACTTGAAAAGACAAGGCTGTATGCAGACAGTGTGTTGCAACTTGCTGATGTATCGGCAGACCAGAGGGCGGAGGCACTTAACAATATGGCGTTCTATCATATAGGCAAGATGCGGTATAATGTCGCCGACTCTCTCTTGCGGGAAGTATACAGGACCACAGCTAATAATATAGAGCTTCTTGTTGCATCGGTCCAGAATATGCGCATCTGCCAGCGAAAGTCCGACAACAAAGACTATTATCAGCACCGGCAACGTGCCCTGCAGCGTCTGAAACGTATAAAGACAGAGCAGCCTGAGCTTTCCGAGCATGAACGAGACCGCTTGCTTTATGCCGAGAGCGAGCTTTATCTTGTCTCTTCTGTCTATGACTATTATGTCGGCAACACGGACGCTGCTGTAGCATCCCACCAGAAGATGGACAGCATCGTTGAGCTGAAGCGTGACACGGCACAGTATGTTGCCTATCTGTATAATGTAGGTTCCGGCGGAATACTCAGGCATGGGACAAAAGAGAACATTGCCCATAAGGAGCAGGAATGCCTTGTGATGTGCTATATCATATCAAAGGAAAACGGCTATACCTATTGGTGTGCAAATGTGGAACAGGCCTTTAGCGAACAGATGATGGACAATCCGGACATGGAGATGTCTGACGAACGCATGGCATACAGGTATCTCGGAGTTGACAGTCTGCATGGCTCTTTTGCAGCAGGCGCCCTCGCCGACCATGCCCTGAAACTCTTCAAGGATTATGGTGACGTCTATCAGCAGGCAGCTGCATGGCGTACGCTGTCACGCTGTTATACCCATATCGGTGACTATCCAGGAGCAGTCTATTCGCTCCAGCAGGCCATGAAGACAGATACGGCAGTCGTTCTGGCTCCGGCTCTCATGGCTTCCCTACACGAACAGTTCTCCATAGCCTTCTCGGCAATGGACATGAAACCCGAGAGCGACCGTCACCGCAACATGTATCTTGACCTCTATGAAGACACCCGTCAGGACAAGCAGCTTGAGGCACGGGCAGAGCAACTCTCAGGCCAGGTGCAATGGCTCAATATCCTCATATATATAATAATATGTGTCGTTGCCGCGCTTATGCTCCTTTTGCTCTATCTCCTTGTGCGGCGCAAGCGCATGTCACATGCAGGAAAGTCCTTGGGACAGATGACCTCTATGGAAGAAGAAGGCATGCGTAGCATAGCGGTTCTTGACGAACAGCTGGAAGAAAGTGAGGAACAGTGTGCCGTGACAGCACACGAGCTGTCCTCGCTTCAGGAGATATATGTCGAGCATCGTGCCAAAATGCACCTTATAAACTCCATGACACCGCTTATAGACCGTATGCTCCACGAGACATCTGCACTCTGTGCGAAGGCCGAGAATGACGGAGTGCGTGAGGAACGCCGGCAGTATATCGCGGAGCTTGCCGAGCGGATAAACAGCCAGAATGACATTCTTACCGAATGGATAAAGCTGAAACAGGGTGAACTGTCCCTCAATATCGAGACATTCCCTATACAGCCGTTGCTCGACATCATACGCAAGAACACCGCCAGTTATATACATCAAGGTCTGCGCCTTGAAGTGAATGACACCTCCGAGACAGTAAAGGCTGACAGAAGCCTTACGCTCTTCATGCTTAATACGCTGTGCGATAACGCCCGAAAGTTCACAGCACATGGCGGTTTCGTAAGAGTCTGCGCGAAGGCTGTCGACGGCGATATGGTAGAACTCTCTGTAGAAGACAACGGATGTGGCATGGATGAGCGGCAGGTGGAGCACATATTTGATGTCAAACCTATTGCAGACGAGGTGACAAACGGTAAAGTCCGTTCCGGGATGTCGCATGGTTTCGGCCTGCTCAACTGTAAAGGAATCATAGAGAAATACAAGAAGACCAATTCCCTCTTCTCCTCCTGCATGATAGGTGTGGAGAGCGAAGAGGGTAGAGGCTCACGCTTCTTCTTCCGTCTTCCGAAAGGTGTGCGCCGCATCTGTATGGCATTCGTGGCGTTCGCATTATCCCTGTCGGTCAATGCGCAGGATTTTGCAGCACTTGCAGACAGTGTCTACGACTGCAATGTCAAGGGAAAATATGCCGATGCCCTTACCTTTGCCGAGCGTTGCATAGGCGAGATAAACAGAAAATATGTTGCCGACGGTGGTCTGCGCAACGACACGCTCATGTTTTTCGACAGGGAAATGGGCTATGCTGCCGATATGCGTTGGCTGAGAGACTCTGTGCCGATGGACTATCAGTTGCTCATGTCAGTGCGCAACGAGATAGCCGTCTCTGCCCTTGCCTTGCACAAGTGGGATCTGTATACATACAACAACAGGATATATACGCAGATGTACAAGGAGTATTATGCCGACACCACACTTGCTGAATACTGTCAACGCATGGAGGTGACTGAGACCAACCGCAATATAGCCATTGTCATGCTCGTGATACTCCTGTTTCTTTTTCTCCCTGTATACTATTTCTCATACTATAAATATGTCATCAGGGATGTCCGCAAAGCTCTTGACATGATACGCAATGAGAAGGCCGCGCGAGAGAAGAGGCTTGCAGAACTGCGCGACAGAAACGGCAGACTGTCCTTCGAGCGCGATAGGCTTCATGTCCTTGACAATGTTATGTCCAACTCCTTCTCTGCCATAAAACACGAGACGATGTACTACCCGTCGCGCATCCGCCAGTTGCTTTCCGATACAGGAGACGATGCTTCATACTGTGAACTTGATGAAGTGGCCCGCTACTATCGTGCCGTCTACGGCATACTGTCACAGCAGGCGATGTCCAACTGCACACACCAGCTGCCGCCCCTTGTCCTGCGCGACATCCTGTTCCGTCACCTTGCCCGTCTGAGCGGACAGAGAAAGGCGGAGATACATCCCGAAAAGACCGATGAAAAATATGTCGTTTACCGTATCGTAATTATAAAATATGACGATATACGCATCAGAGTCTGCACACAGATAGTGCGTGACCTCGGCGAACAATTCGCCCTCCATCGGTGTGGCACTACACAGGAAGCTGACACCTTGCTGGTCGTTATCCCAAACATTGAAGCGTGAAACCTGTTCCATACTGCAGGGTAATCACTTGCAAAATAAACGGATAAATGCGTAAAGTAGTTTGGATATAAACACTTTACGCATTTTCTTTATATTGGCTAAACTATGTTTCTTGATTTCTTCTGACAGGATTTCAATCTTCCTTTATCACCCTGAAGCCTAAAGCCCCTTCCTGCAGGCAGATTTCAATAGGTCTTCCTGCGCGCACACGGTTGTATAACGAAGCCGTCACAGGCATCTCTTTCAGAGTGCCGTCTTCCAGTCTTACTGTGAGATAATAGCTGTGAGTCGTACGGTTTGAACGACGGTAATGCCTTCCAGACCTGTAACCGGTCTTGCGGACATTATGCTTTTTGTCCTCCACCATCACCTCCTCTTTGTGCATGGAGTCCTTGTCGGCAAGAAGATAGTTGCCTCCCATCATCAGGAAGTATGTGATGCACCCTACGGCAAAGATATGGCAGAGGATGTTAAATGTCTTGTCATCCCCTACAAACCATTGCCATCGTCCGCGTGACCAAGGGATGGTCGCGACCACGGCAGTCACAGCCACAATGACCGGCAACCACCATACTACCAGAGTCTTCTCGTAATAGATATACCCCAAGATGCCCAATGTCAGCACTATAAGCATCATGATAACACGCACAGCGTATACAATATTCTTTTTCATGATAATATATTAATTTATGTTCTATAAGCAAAAACCGTGCAAAGGTACTTAAAATCCTTTGAAATCGGGAAGATTTCACTTTGTTATTTCAGATATAATGCAAATAAAATGTATATTCAGCCTCATTTCGCCTTTACCGTGAAAATAAATGCCTGTAATCATCTCATTATTGAATAAAAAGCATTAACTTTGCACCGCAATTTATAAACCACACAACTAAAGTAACAACTATGAAGAAAATCGCAATGAAATGTGCTGCGGCTGTATTCTGCGCAGCACTGGCTACGCCAGCCATGGCGCAGTTTAACCTTAAGAGAGCCATCAACGGAGCAACAAAGGTGGCACAGGCGGTGACACTCACCGATGAGCAGATGGCCCAGTATGTCAAGGAGTACATTGACTGGATGGACACACACAACAAGGTCTGTGATGCCAATGACCCTTATACACTGCGCCTGAACAAGCTCACTGAGGGACTGAAAGATGCCGACGGCATACCTCTCAATTTCAAGGTCTACTGGGTTATCGATGTCAATGCCTTCGCCTGTGCCGACGGCAGCGTACGCGTATTCTCGTCACTTATGGATATCATGACCGACGAGGAACTGCTGGGAGTGATAGGCCACGAGATAGGTCATGTGGCACACCGCGACTCAAAGAAGGGATTCCGCACGGCACTGCTCACTTCTGCACTCAAGGACGGAATTTCTTCAACCAACGGAACGGCAGCCGCTCTCACCGATTCACAGCTGGGCTCGCTCGGCGAAGCACTTGCCAACTGCACCTATTCGCAGAAGCAGGAGAAGGCTGCTGACGACTATGGATATGAGTTCCTCAAGAAGGCAGGCAAGAATCCGTGGTCTATGGCTTACTCTTTCCGTCGTCTGAAGCAGATGCAGGAAGAGGCTGGAGCAAAGAAGACCAGCAAGGTAAACCAGTTGTTCTCTTCACATCCAGACCTCGACATGCGTATCAAGCGTATGGAGGAGCGTGCAAAATCTGAGGGAATCGCAGAGCCTGTAACAACGAAGAAATAAGAAAATACGACATTTCCCGGAGTCTCAGCCGGGAAATGTCATATATATAGGGAAGTCTGACAACATCCACTGTATTTCCGGCGTTTCACACCGCTTGCGGACGCACCACGGTACGTCCCTACACTGTTGGCAGGGGTGTGTGGCTGTTCTGTTGAAGCATGGATGTGAGGTCGTCTCACCACACCTGTAGGGACGTACCGTGGTGCGTCCGTCATGCGTGAAACGCATATCACGCACTTGCGTATATAAAAAGAGGAAGCCGTTCCTTTCCCGAAAAGGGTAGAGGAACGGCTTCCTTTCATTATGTCAGTATCGCGCCTTCATGGCGCAGTGTCATCAGAAATTGACGTATGCACCGAAGCTGATGCTGTTTGTCAGGTTGAGGTTGAAAGAGTCGGAAGAAATCTTAGCCTCGCCCACCTTTGTCCATGCACGGTTATAGGAGAGGTCGCCGATATGGGCTACGAGAGTCACCTTAGGACTTACATTATATGCAACTCCAGGGTTGAAGCCGATGCTCATAGACTTCACATTGTCCATATAGTCACTCATACCGTTGACATGTGTTGTGCCGAAAGCGACACCGCCGTCAATGAAAGCATAGAAATTTCCAGCCTTCACAAACTTGTAGCGGACATACGGGTTGATTTCGAAAGAGTTTGTTCTTCCTGTGAAGTCGTCATCGCCAAGATTGATTGTATAAGAAGGATTGTGAGAGTATCCCAGTCTTACGGCAACAGCCCAGTCGTCATCGAGATTATATCCTATTTC
>JAIDEM010000200.1 GCA_029054825.1 Prevotella sp.
GTGTGAGTTTAACCGTGATTTAGCCGATAGCCTGCGGAAATTGTCGGAGCGTTTTGTCGTGTTACAGGAGCCGCTCAGCCCTGGTCGTGGTGCTGTCGGATTTGATGAAGTGATTGATAAAGTCTGTATGTCTGCGGACTATATGCCTGATTTCATATTGTATGCTGGCGGTACCGTTGTGAGTAAGCGCCTGAAAAGATTTCTGCGTGCTGCAGTCGCAGCTGAGACTTGGGCGGTCAGTCCTGACGGTGAGATACATGACACGTTCATGAATCAGACTGCTGTCATACAGGCTGATTTGCTGTCGGTGATGACTCAGTTGACAGCGTTGCTTGTAGAAGAACCTATCGGTTCTGAAGGCATATTGTTATCTTCTTGTCCTTCTGTGTCTTTCTCGAGTACAGCCGACGACTTTCATAGCCGTTGGGAGGCGGCTCTGTCGGCTGCTTCACGTCATGCCAAGATTTTTGAACCGCGCTATTCCCAGATGCTGGCAGTCCGGATGTTTGAGGATATGGTTGGTGAACTGAACTATGATTTCCATGTCCACTATGCCAACAGTTCTGCCGTTCGTTTGGCAAATATATATGCTGACCATTATATACATGTGAATCGTGGTGTCAACGGTATTGAGGGTTCGCTGTCCACTGCCGTCGGCTTTTCTATGGTGCATACCGACATGACGTTCTGTGTCATCGGTGATCTCAGTTTCTTTTATGACAGCAACGCTCTTTGGATTCAGAATCTTCGTGGCAATCTACGTATTCTTTTGCTTAACAACTGTTGTGGCGGGATTTTTCATCAGTTGCCAGGACTTGACCGCTCACCTGTGCGTGACAGTTGCATCGCCGCAGAGCATCATGCCAGTGCTCATGGCGTCTGTGAAGCCTACGATGTTGGGTATCTTTCGGCACATGATGTCGATGAACTGGCTCGCAACATGAACACATTCCTTTATGGTGAAACACATCGCCCACTCCTTCTTGAAGTGTTTACTAATGCAGAAGAGGATGCTGAAGCAATAAAAGAATATTTGGAAATGTTTAATCTTTAGATATTATATTTTTGTGACAACTATGAATAGAGAATGGAAAAAAATCAGAGATTTTGAGGAAATCCTGTTTGAGGAATATAACGGTATTGCGAAGATAACAATCAATCGACCGCGTTATCGTAACGCTTTCACTCCTAAAACAACCTGGGAGTTGTCTCAGGCGTTTTCGCTTTGTCGCGAGATGCAGGAGATAAGTGTTGTACTGCTTACTGGTGCCGGCGACAAGGCGTTCTGTTCTGGTGGAGATATGAACGTTAAGGGACGTGGTGGATATATTGATGGCAACGGTGTGCCACGTCTGAGTGTGTTAGACGTCCAGATGCAGATACGACGTCTGCCAAAACCTGTCATAGCTATGGTCAACGGCTATGCCATCGGTGGCGGACATGTACTGCATCTTGTCTGTGATCTTACAATTGCCAGCGACAATGCCATTTTCGGACAAACAGGACCAAAGGTGGGATCATTTGACGCAGGGTTCGGTGCATCGTATCTTGCCCGCATCGTAGGGCAGAAGAAAGCCCGTGAGATTTGGTTTCTCTGTCGCCAATATAGTGCAAAGGAAGCTGAGGAAATGGGTATGGTGAACAAGGTTGTGCCGTTTGAACGTCTTGAAGATGAGAGCGTAGAGTGGGCGGAGACGATGATGGAGCGTAGTCCGTTGGCACTCCGAATGATAAAGGCAGGACTGAATGCCGAACTTGACGGACAGGCAGGAATACAGGAACTGGCTGGGGATGCTACAATGCTTTATTATTTCCTTGATGAGGCTCAGGAAGGCGGCCGTGCCTTTCTCGAAAAACGAAAGCCGGATTTCAAGAAGTATCCGAAGCTGCCATAACGTTTTTTTTGGGGGGGGGAGTTGATATACATGGTGTTTGCTCGCTTGCTTCCCACTTCCAATCATAGCTGACGACTAAGAGCATGAAATACAAAATAGATATAACGGAGCGTGTGCTCCATTTCAAGCAGCCGGCTGGAACATCGCGTGGCATTTATATAACCCGCAAGTCGTGGTTTCTGGAGCTGACCTCACCTGATATGCCGGGACGGCGAGGAGTAGGAGAGTGTGCCCCATTGCCGTCATTGAGTTGTGACGACATGCCGGAATATGGGAAGACATTGCGTGCGTTGTGTGATAAGTTTGAGCAGGAAGGTGTTATTGACTATACCGTGATGAGACCTTATCCATCGATGCTTTTTGGTTTGGAAACAGCGCTACGTCATTTCGAGGCTGGTTCTACGGCACTCTTTGACACACCTTTCAGCCGCGGTGAAGAAGGAATCACCATTAACGGACTTGTCTGGATGGGCAGTTATGATGAGATGCTGCAGAGGATGGAGGCCAAGATAGAACAGGGGTTCCATTGCATCAAACTGAAGATTGGCGCAATAGACTTCGACAGGGAACTGGAACTGTTGCGCCGCATCCGTGAACGCTTCTCCCATCATGAAATGACGATACGGCTCGATGCCAACGGGGCATTCCTACCTGATGAAGCTCTGTATAAGTTGGAACAGCTTTCGCGATATGCCGTACATTCCATCGAACAGCCTATTGCAGTTCGTCAGTGGGCGAATATGGCAGGCTTGTGTCGCGAGTCTCCTCTTCCGATAGCTCTCGATGAAGAACTCATCGGCGTAAACAAGCCCGAAATGAAAGCCAATCTTCTCAATGTCATAAAGCCAGCCTATATCGTTCTGAAGCCATCTTTGCACGGAGGAATGAGTGGTACGGAGGAATGGATTGCGGCTGCACGTGCCAAGGATATCGGCACATGGATAACGAGTGCGCTGGAAAGCAATATTGGTCTGAATGCTATAGCCCAGTTTACGGCTAATGTGTATGGTCGCAAAATATGTACGCCACAAGGACTCGGCACAGGACAACTGTTCATAGATAATATCCCGATGCCGCTTGAGATCAGGGGTGAAAAACTGTGGTATGCAGAATGATGAATGTAGAAGAGTTTTTAGCGGAATGGTATAATGATTACGACCGTGTGCTTGTGCATACGAGTGGTTCTACGGGAGAGCCTAAGCCTCTGTGGGTGGAAAAGCACCGCATGGAGGCTTCGGCTCGCATAACGTGTTCGTTTCTTGGCTTGAAGCCCGGTGACACCGCTCTGCTTTGCATGCCGCTTGACTATATTGCTGGCAAGATGATGATGGTGAGGGCGCTGACATGTGGTCTTCGTCTTATATGTATGGAACCGACGGGCAGGCCTTTTTGTCATGATAATGAATGGTCTGTTGTTGATTGCACACATATCACACATTCTGCGCATTGTCTTTCCTACATAGACAACACATCGTCCAAAGAAAAGCAAGTTCGGCCGCAGGTTTCTTGTCTTCGTCCTTCATCCTTCGATTACCGTTTTTCTCTTGTAGCCATGGTGCCAATGCAGGTCTACAATACCCTACAAGTCCCTGAAGAGCGTGAACGGCTTATGCAGGCCAGCCATCTGATAATCGGTGGTGGGGCTATAGACGACGTTATGGCGCAAGAACTTCGCACATTTCCCAATGCGGCCTGGAGTACCTACGGCATGACGGAGACGCTTTCTCATATAGCTCTGCGCAGGCTTAGTGGCCCGGATGCTGATGAATGGTATGTGCCTTTTGATACGGTAAGTGTCAGTACCAATGCCGACGGGTGTCTTGTGATAGACGCTCCAGAGGTGTGTGCAGAGGTCCTGGAGACCAACGACCGTGCGGAGATTGCTCCTGATGGCCGCCGCTTCCGCATTATCGGTCGTCGTGACAATGTCATTTGCAGCGGCGGCTTGAAGATACAGATAGAGGAGGTGGAGCGTGCGTTGCGCCCCCATCTGTCGTTTCCTTATATGATAACACGGTGTCGTGACGCTAAATTTGGCGAGACAGTTGTGCTGCTTATGCAGTCGGAAAATATTTCTATTGTGCGTGATATCTGTCAAAAGGTATTGCCTCAATATTGGCAACCTAAACACTATCTCCCAGTTTCTGCTATTCCAATGACAGAGACAGGGAAACCGGCGAGAAAGAAAGCGGAATTGTATGTTGAGGGGATTGATGTCTTATATGTCTGAATGCTATACGCTTAGAGTGAATAATAAACGAGTCAGTTTATATGGATTTTATAGCATATTTATCTTATTTTAAGTAGGTGAACAACATTGACGTATAAGGTAGGTAGTGTATTATTATTTATCAGACAATCATCTGCCAGGCAACGCTTGTATACGTCTCACGTAGCAGGCAGTATGGTCTGCTATGACAAAGTTTGATCTCTTAAAACATGATTATGATTAAATATTTTTAACCGTCTAAAATGTATTTTATCGGAGAAAATACATTATATTTGCAAACGATTCTCATAGCTCTTGCTGTGAAGGCATAGCCGGAGGTGTCTGTCATGTCTTATAGCGCAGCAGAGACGAACCTGCGCCGGGCTGAAAAATGGGTATCCGTATCTAGATGACAGCGGCATTGGGAGGGAAAGAGAGTCGCTATATTTGATAAGGCGTTTACTTATGACGCTTTGTTCTGTACGTCTTGAAACTTCGCAACTTTCCAGATTATGTCAGAACATGGCAGCGGTAGATGCTCATGGGGATGTTTTTTTATAGACATCCCTATATCTGCTCCATACCCTTATGGCATTTCCATGAGGCGTATGCGTGTGGTGTATAGGGATAATTGTATAAATTCATCGGCGTGGGTTCTTCGTTGCTCGTTCTTACATAATCGGGCAATGCGAAGGCCTCAAGACGTGGAACGAGCGACAGGCAAGATCTCCACGCTTTTATTCTAT